>DATNPI010000412.1:0-7380 GCA_036703325.1 Coleofasciculaceae cyanobacterium | reverse complement strand
CGAGCAAGAACACCAGGCGAACCTAAAGTTGATAAGAAAGCTGCGAAATTTAGTTGACCGCGTGTTTCAGTACCCTTAAATCCAGAAATCTCTACACTGACGTGCAGCAAACCATTGAGATAGCTTAACCAAGTCATCAGCCAAAAGATGGGCGAAAGTATTATGGTGAGGTACAACAGCGGTTCGAGTAGCGGTTTCTGCAATTTGCGTAACAAACCGCTTAAGATAGAAGTCTTCAAGGGATTGGTATAGGTGGTATCTACGAGGATTAAGCCAGCTACCCGACGCCCCAACTGCTCTGGGAACAGCCGACAGAATGTCAGTGCCATCATGCCACCCATGCTGTGGCCGAGCAGTATAACAGGCTTGTCTCCCGCTATAGCAACAACGGCTTCTAAGTCTCGCGCATATTTTTCAAGGGAGTAATCCTTGTTTTTCGGTTTACTGGATTTTCCTAGCCCTGGCAAGTCCCAAACAATCACTCGGAAGCGATCGCTTAGTTGTTGCTTGGCGTAATACCATACAGTACTGTTCGGCCCCCAACCATGTGACAGGATAATCGGTTGTCCATCCTCTGGTCCATAGAACTCTACGTGCAGTACGCTACCATCTGGTCGCGGCAATTGCTGTACAGTACTGGAGCGAATTCGCTTGGGTTCATCAACTCCTTTGCGACGTAGAAGCGGCAAGCTGATAAAATGACCGGTAAAAGACCACAGAACCATCGCTAATCCAGTTATCAAGTAGGGTCTCCCCACGAGTTCTCCTTCGTACCACTCATAGAGAATGTAAATCCCCCCGCCAAGTACTCCGATGGACAACAGTCCCATCAGCCAAATGATGAGGAAATGAAGGGGCATGAACGGCATGAGCTGAAACCTTTAGGCTAGGATGATTGCTGCGTTATCTTCCAGGGTCATACTGAGGTTAGACTACAGCCAGCTTAATAGCAAGTACACTCCTCTAGCGGGTAATCTCCTGAAAGGGGTTTAATGAGTGAAAATAGTTGAATTTTTATCTTACCTTCGTAGCTTAGATATTCAGGTTTTTGTTGAAAGCGATGGCTGCGCCGGTTCGCGAAGCGACCTTCGCAATACACCACCTGAGGAGATTCGCCTTCATTGCAATGCTCCTGAAGGAACTCTGACAGCAGAACTGCGTACAGAAATACAACAGCGCAAAGCAGAAATTATTTCCTTTCTAAGAGTAGCTAATCGTACTACCAGCCACACTTCTACACCTCTTCTACCTATCTCGCGAGACAGAACCCTCCCCGTCTCCTTTGCTCAACAGCGGCTGTGGTTCCTCGACCAGTTGATACCTAATAATGCCTTCTATAACACCCCAGCAGCGCTATGTCTGACAGGCTCACTCAACTTAGCCGCACTGGAACAAACTTTCAACGAAATAGTACGCCGTCACGAAGCTTTACGCACTACTTTTGTAACAGTGCAGGGGCAACCTGTTCCAGTAATTGCTCCCACCTTAAAAACATCCCTGCCAGTAATCGACCTGCAAGACTTTCCAGAAGCTGAACGAGAAACAGAAGCGCGACGACTAACGGTTCAGGAGGCTCAACGCCCTTTCGATTTGTCCAAAGGCCCATTGCTGCGAGTAACACTACTGCGGCTGGATGAATCAGAATACGTGCTACTGCTGATTCTGCATCACATTGTTTCCGATGGCTGGTCTATGGGGGTACTGATTCGGGAGATAGCAGCACTCTACACCGCCTATCTAGAAGCGGAAGACGAAAGCAACTCTTCTTCAACCTTCAACCTTCATGCTTCATCCTTCATCCTTCCTGAACTACCCATCCAGTATGCAGACTTTGCCCACTGGCAGCGCGAGTGGTTGCAAGGGGAAGTGTTGGCAGCACAACTTGCTTACTGGCGACAGAAGCTGGACGGCATTTCTATACTAAATCTGCCGACTGACCGACCTCACCCAGCCGTTCAAACCTACCGGGGTGCAACGCAATTTCTGCAACTACCAAAAAGCCTGAGTGAGGCGCTAGAAGCCTTGAGCCAGCGGGAAGGAGTCACCTTGTTTATGACTTTGCTGGCAGCGTTCCAA
The DNA here is from genome assembly GCA_036703325.1 of Coleofasciculaceae cyanobacterium. Taxonomy (GTDB): domain Bacteria; phylum Cyanobacteriota; class Cyanobacteriia; order Cyanobacteriales; family Coleofasciculaceae; genus DATNPI01. The sequence goes on along the minus strand of DATNPI010000412.1, from coordinate 5,304 downwards.
ACCTTGCTCTACCGCTACACACAGCAAGAGGACATCGCAGTAGGTTCGCCAATTGCCAATCGCAACCGCAGTGAAATCGAAGGATTAATTGGTTTTTTTGTCAATAGTTTAGTGCTGCGTACCGACCTATCGGGCAATCCAACCTTTCTGGAATTGCTGAGTCGAGTGCGAGAGGTAGCTTTGGGAGCGTATGCCTATCAAGACTTGCCCTTTGAGAAGCTGGTGGAGGAACTGCATCCGGAGCGGAATTTAAACCAAAATCCCCTGTTTCAGGTAGTGTTTGCTTTGCAAAATGCGCCAATGGAGGCGCTAGAGCTACCAGGACTAACACTAAGTCCGCTGCAATTTGTTGATACGGGGACAACGCGGTTTGATTTGGAGTTCCATCTGTGGGAGCGAAAGCAAAACAACGGCCTAGGGATAGATAACTCAGATGGTATCAGCGGTTTCGTAGTGTATGGCACTGATTTATTCGATGAAGCCACTATTACCCGGATGCTGGGGCATTTCCAAACGCTGCTAGAGGGGATTGTTGCAAATCCAGAACAACGAATTGCAGACTTAGCGCTACTTAGCGAAGCAGAAAGTCATCAACTCACCGTGGAATGGAACAACACTCAGGCAGATTACCCCAAAGACCAATGCATCCATCAGTTGTTTGAGGCTCAGGTAGAAAAGGTTCCTGATGCTATTGCGGTAGTTTTTGAGGACAAACAACTCACTTACCGAGAGCTGAATAGCCGCAGCAATAAACTTGCCCATTACTTACAGAAACAGGGTGTAGGTTCGGAAGTTTTAGTAGGACTTTGTGTAGAGCGATCGCTCGATATGATAGTGGGAATGTTGGCTATCCTTAAGGCGGGAGGAGCCTACGTACCCTTAGACCCTACCTATCCCCATGAGCGCTTGAGCTTCATGATTGAAGATGCTCAGGTGTCATTCGTCATTAGTCATTCGTCATTAGTCATTGGCAGAGGACAAATGACAATTGACAAGGAACAAATAACAGTAATCTGTCTAGACAAAGATTGGGAAACTATTGTCCAAGAAAACGACGATAATCCTACCAGCAACGTTATAGTAGACAACCTGGCTTATGTTATCTACACTTCCGGCACCACAGGAAAGCCTAAAGGGGTTGAAATTGAACATCGTGGATTATTAAATTTGGTCTTTTGGCATCAACAAGCGTTTGCCGTTTCATCGCCTGACCGAGCAACGCAGGTGGCAGGAGTTGCCTTTGATGCTTGTGGCTGGGAAATTTGGCCTTATCTGAGTGCAGGAGCTAGCATCTACTTCCCAAATGATGAAATTAGGCGATCGCCTGAGCAACTGCGAGATTGGCTAGCGTCAAAAGCAATAACAATTAGCTTTTTGCCAACACCAATAGCCGAAAAAGTTTTGTCATTAGATTGGTCTAATAACGTAGCGTTACGATTATTACTGACAGGAGGAGACAAACTACATCAATATCCTCTAACTTCCCATCCTTTTCAGGTAGTGAATAATTATGGACCGACTGAGAATACGGTGGTTACAACATCCAGTTATGTTCCTATCAGAGAGCAAGCTGATGTAGCACCTGCAATTGGTTGTCCTATTGCTAACACTCAAGTTTATGTCCTGGATAGATACTTACAACCTGTACCTATTGGTGTTGCTGGTGAGTTGTACATTGGTGGTGATGGACTGGCACGAGGTTATCTAAATCGTCCTGATTTAACTGCTCAACAATTCATTTCTAATCCCTTTAGCGATAAGTCAGAAGCACGTCTTTATAAAACAGGTGATTTAGTTCGTTATCGACCAGATGGCAATATCGAGTTTTTAGGTCGCCTCGACGAGCAGGTAAAGATTCGCGGCTATCGCATCGAGTTGGGAGAGATTGAGTCAGTACTGAGTCAGCATCCGGCAGTACTGCAAACCGTGGTGATGACTCGTGAGGATGTACTGGCCGAGAAACGTTTGGTAGCTTATGTAGCACTGAATGCTGATGACAACTGTACTCAAGAGCAGATGCAAGAAAGGCAATTGCAGGACGAACAGGTATTGCAATGGCAGATGCTCTACAACGAGACGTACAACCAACCTGCTGCCGATTCTGATCCAACCTTCAATATTGTTGGCTGGAATAGCAGTTACACGGGTCAGCCTATCCCAACTCTTCAGATGAGCGAGTGGTTGAACAATCAAGTCGCGCAAATTCTGGCTTTGCAACCCAGCCGAGTGTTAGAGATTGGATGCGGGACAGGTTTGTTGTTGTTCCGGATTGCGCCGCAGTGCACGAAATACTGGGGAACGGACTTTTCTTTGCTGTCACTCAACTACATCCGGCAACAGTTAGCACAGCAAGAGTTACCTCAGGTATCGCTACTTCAGAGGATGGCGACTGACTTTGAGAGAGTGGAGGCAGGAGCCTTTGATGCGGTCATTCTTAACTCTGTTGTGCAGTATTTTCCCAGTATTGACTATCTTGTGCGCGTACTGGAGGGGGCTGTGCAGGCTTTAGCTCCTGGTGGCTTTATCTTCATTGGAGACGTGCGTAGTCTCTCCCTGCTGCAAGCGTTTCATGCCTCGGTGCAACTTTATCAAGCCGAACCCTCCCTCACTTGCGAACAGTTGCGGCAACGGGTACAAATGCAAATGTTCCAAGAAACAGAGCTAGTCATCGATCCAGTTTTCTTCACTGCCTTAAAGCAGCGCTTTCCTCAGATTAGTGACGTACAGATTCAACTAATGCGGGGTCGTCACCACAATGAGTTAACTCAGTTTCGTTACAACGCGATTCTCTATATCGGGGATAAAATAGACCCCCCTTATCAAGGAGGGAGCAAGAAGGAGTCAGAATGGCTCGACTGGTGCGGGGACAAGTTGACGGTGGCAACAGTACGCCAGCTACTAATGGAGAACCAACCAGAGATGCTAGGCATCACCAGTGTTCATAATGCGAGAGTGATGGCAGCAGCCAAGACAGCAGAATGGCTGTCAGGTGCAGAAGAATTTAAAACCGCAAGCCAGATGCGTGAAGCTCTGCAAGAACTCCAAAATTTAGGAGTAGACCCAGAGGATTTTTGGGCTTTAGCTAATGAGCTACCTTATAGCGTTGATATTAGCTGGTCAGACTCTACTACTGAAGGGCGCTACGATGTGGCGTTTGTACGTTGCCAGAATGAGGAACACACACACACAGTAACTGGGTGGCAGACTTCTCCCCGTCTCACCCTCTCCGCATCTCCTCTAGTGCAACAGGAGAAGCGGGTGCGTCCGTGGCGTTCTTATGCCAATAATCCCCTGCAAGCGAAAGCTGCGCGTAAGTTGGTGCCGCAGTTACAGACATATCTGGCGCAGAAGCTACCTGAGTACATGGTGCCTTCGGCTTTTGTCGTGCTGGAGTCTCTACCTCTCACGCCTAATGGCAAAGTCGATCGCCGCGCCTTACCTACACCTGAGCCAATCAAACTAGAAACGGCAGGAGGATATGTTGCGCCTCGAACCCCTGTTGAGGAAGTGCTGGTGAAGATTTTTGCCTCTGTTCTGGGACTTAATCGGGTAGGTATCCACGACAATTTCTTTGAATTAGGCGGGCATTCCTTACTGGCGACTCAGCTTGTCTCCAGAGTGCGCGATGCCTTTGGGGTGGAGTTGCCATTGCGTAGCGTATTTGAGGCACCTGCGATCGCACAACTTTCTAAAGTGATTGAAACCTTTAAAGACAGCAAGGCTCAAAGTAAAGCTCCAGCTTTAATCCCAATTTCTCGTGAGGCACGGCGCATGAAGCTATCCTCGCTGAACAAGGAAAGCAAAGAGAAATGATTTAAATTTCATCACAGATAGCATAGTGGGGGCATTACCTGAAGGAATTTTGGCCTAAGACAACGAACAGGTGGCGAGGTAATGCCCACGCTACGGAAGGGAGATATTTTTGACTGGAGACTGCGACATACTATTGGAAAGGTGTCTTAGTTGCCTACCGATGATGCTGCAAGATCATTTTCATCCACCGTTGAGTGCGCGTCGTCATTGGCATGCGTTTCATAATGCTTGGGCAACCTACATTGCATCTGATTTGAATGCTAAATTGCCAGAGGGTTACTTTGCCGAACCCAATGTGCAGTTTGGTATTGAAATTGATGTCGCGGCATTTGAGGAATCTCAGCAGGAATTTGCAAATGAAACGGGAGTAATTCAGCTACCTACAGAGGCTCAGAGTCGATGGATACCTCCAGAAGCAACGCAAACTGTGCCATTCCTACCAACCACTGAGAGCGTAGAAGTAAGCATCTTTGATTCCGAAACAGGCCCGATTTTGAAAGGCGCGATCGAATTAGTCAGCCCTGCTAACAAAGATCGCGCTAGTCATCGTGCAGCGTTTGTTTCCAAGTGCGAAACTTATTTACGGCAGGGAATTGGTTTAATTGTGGTTGATGTTGTCACTGCGAAGCAGGCAAATTTGCATGGTGAATTATTAGCGCGTCTCACCGAGGGCAAAGCATCTTCAGTCAAGCTGAATCTTTACGCGATCGCTTATCGTGGGATCGAGCGCAATGGACAGCCAAGCTTGGATATCTGGCAGGAAGAACTAGCGATCGGCAGTATTCTGCCAACTTTACCCCTGTGGTTGCGCGGTGAGATTTGCTTGCCAGTTGACTTGGCCGCAACCTATGAGCGCACCTGTCGAGAGCAACGGATTACGGTAGGTTTTGATAACTGTTAGTAGCACATCCCTGGCGGGAACTCTAAGAAGTAAGTGTACTGTCCTCACTGCCAGGAAACGCTATTTATGACACAGCCAAAAAGTCTAATCAATCAAGTACTCGATTGCTGCCAGGAACGCAACTATAAAGCCCTCGATAGCATCTTTGACAGCCTCAATGAGCCAGCCTTAGCAGGAAGCTTAAGGAGATTGGAAAGTGATAGAGATTCACTCGCATGGTTCCGTGGGTGTATTAAAGAGAAATTAGGGAGTGTCGGACGTATCCTTAGAGAAACGAAAGAATTTTACAAAACAAGCGCTCACTTTCCTGCCAAGAGTAAACAATTAGCAGAGAAAGCGCGAAATCGTGGAATACGACTGCACGAGTGGATAGAAGACTATCTCCACAGAAATTCAGAACCTTGTCCTAAAGATCTGGAACCGTGGAGGAGGTCACTTGAGCCTGCGCTTAAGCAGATACAAAAGGTGCTGCATGTAGAAGCTGAGGTATTTCACCTAGAACTGGGTTATTGGGGAAAAGTAGACTGCATTGTGCAAATAAAGGAAGTGCTTTGTCTGATAGACTGGAAAACCCGCGAAGAGCCTTGTTC
>DATNPI010000402.1:0-8685 GCA_036703325.1 Coleofasciculaceae cyanobacterium | reverse complement strand
GTTGTAATCGATAGTCCCGCAGATGCCGTTTTTGGAAAAACAACTAAAATCTCAGGCAGTATGGGCGATCTAAATGTATCTATCAAAGAAAAAGAACTTTCTGGGAATTCACCTCAGTATAATCAACATAACTTTAATATAGTGATTCAATTAACTACTCAAGCAAATGCTGTTAATTTAACCATTTGTCATGGTAGCAATGGAACTGTAACGGCTAAATCTCGTATCGATTCTGTTACTGGGGTAAAGACTAACGATACTGATAATTGCCAGAAATTCCAACTTCGTCTTCACGAATCAAACGTAAAACCTACCCCAATTATTCCAAAGACCGTACCGGATAATCCCAACTGAAATTCGGTCATTCGATTTTAGATTTTAGATTTTGGATTTTAGATTTAGGGAATAGGCATGGAGGGATGGAGTTGACCCGTCTTATATCCCACGCTTAAAAGAAGTGGGATATAAGGCGTTGCTATCAATCAAGCCTTTGAGGAGGTGCCAAAACTACGGTTTGTTGCACTTCCAGACTCCAAGGGGTTTATCTTCCGGCTCTCCGGGAGTAGCGCAATTCGACCCAGTCAAATCATTCGGTGACTCCTTATATATAGCTGCCTTCTGGTCATCTGGCTCGTTTAGCTGACAAGAGCATGCGTAGGATGATGCCGCCTCTGGTTGCCGTTTTGGCATAGCCTCCGGTTGCTGTTTTGGCGTAGCCTCTGGTTCCCGTTTTGGTGTACCCTCTCGTTCCCACTGAGCGATCGCGCTTTGAGCCTGCTTATACACAGGACTCTGTGGGGGAGCTTCTACCATAGCTTCTTCTGCTATCCCGATCGCGGTTTCAATGTCTCCTTCCTCTCCTGTTTTAGCTATATCTTGTGCCTTAGCCAGGAGACTTGTTGCTCGATTTTCCGACTGTTGTCTGCTTAGTGTCTGCTGTTGCCGTTCTTGCCACCGGGCGATCGCGTTTTGTGCCCGCTCGTATACAGAACTGCTTGAGGAGACTTGTTCGGCTAGGTTGATCGCTCCCTGAAAATCACCGCTCTTAGCTTTGTTTCTAGCTTTTGTGAGAATTCTTAGCCCGTTATCGCGAGGTGGTTGCGTTAAATCGGAGTTAGCTATTGGTATCTCCGTTGGACTCGATTTAGCAGTGGAATCCGACTTAGGTGTTGATGTGTCCGTTGAGTCGGATTTAGTAGTGGAATCCAACTTAGGTGTTGATGTGTCCGTTGAGTCGGATTTAGCAGTGGAATCCAACTTAGGCGTTGATGTGTCCGTTGGGCTGGATTTAGCAGTGGAATCCAACTTAGGCGTTGATGTGTCCGTTGAGTCGGATTTAGCACTGGAATCCAACTTAGCTGTTGATGTGACCGTTGTGCCTGAGTTATTAGGCTGCGATTGTACGTAAGCGTAAGCTCCCCCCACACTAAGCAGCGCAGCTACGCCCAATCCTATCAGTAGAGGCAGTCTGTTATTAGAGGTAGAAGAAGAAGGGTTTGTTTGTGTACTGACTTGCCCTTCTGTTTGGTTTATAGAAGAACTTGAGTCCGTGTTTTGGCTAACCGTTTGGACTGGTGGCGGTTGTACGGTAGGCGCAACGGGTTGAGGTGATGCAGTTACCTGCTGTATTACCGTCTGAGTTGGCGTATATTCCCTAGTTGTTGTAAGCGGATTGAGTTCGATAGCAACCACTCTCAAACTTATTTGCCCTAACTGCAAACTGCTTCCTTGGTGGAGTATCACCTCTCCAGTCGGCAAGGGTTGCCCATCCACAACTGGAGGATTACTCTCCCGCAGGGAACGCAGGTAAAAACTCTTTTCCTCAGGATTGAAAAAGATTTCGGTGTGCAGCCCCGATACAGTCGGCTCCGATAAAACAATATCGCACAGAGCTGGATCGCGCCCGATGCGAACCGTGCCTGGGTTTTTACTGGGCTGGTTTTCACGGATTGCTTGAGTCTTTTGATTCTCTCCTTCCACCCACTCTAAAACCAATTCAGGCGCTGAATGGGTAACGTGATCGACAACAGTCGCTTGGACAGTCGGTGTAGGGGAGGGATTTTTCAATTGATCTAGGGCATCCAGGGCTTCTGTTGCTGACTGGTAGCGGTCTTTGAAGTGGTAGCGCACCATCTTCGTTAAAATCGCTGCTAGCTCTGAACTCACCTGTGCTTGGTCTTGCCAGAGAATCTCTCCTGTCTCGTCGTCTTCCTGGAGTTCGTCTGGAGATACACCCGTCAGCGCTTGAATCCCAAGCATACCTAAGGCGTAAATATCACTACAAAGGCGTGGCTTGCCTCGATCTTGCTCCGTCGGCGAATAGCCAGGAGTGCCGATGCGGGTACTGGTAGCAACGGATTGTTCTTGTGCTGCTACGCTAGGCAGTTGTTTCTGCACTTGCTTGATCGCGCCAAAGTCAATCAGGACTAGTTTATCGTCCGACTCGCGGCGAATAATGTTGTCCGGTTTGATATCCCGATGGATCACCCCCTCGCCGTGAACAAATTCCAGGATGTTCAAGACTTCTTCCAGCAGTTGAATGACCTGACTTTCTGGCAAACATTTACCTAATGGCAGTTCGGTAGCGAGAGTATGTCCTTCAATGAACTCTTGCACCAAGTAAAACTCTTGGTCTTCTTCAAAGTAAGCGAACAACCGAGGAATTTGGTAATGGTTGCCCAGTTTCACCAGGGTTTCCGCTTCTCTTTGGAAGAGCTGTCTAGCCATTGCTAGAAGGTTAGGAGAGTCACTAGCCGGTTTGAGGTGTTTGACAACACAAGTCGGGTTGCCGGGAATGTGCGTATCTTGAGCCACATAGGTTTGACTGAATCCACCAGCTCCCAAAACTCGGATGATTTTGTAACGTCTGGCTAGGAGCTGTCCGATCATCTCTACCTTGCCTTTGTATTCCACGGTTCTTTTGACTTTCACCTATGGATACATTTTCTACGCAAGCTAGAGGAAACCGCCACTTTATGAAAAGTTCATAAAAGTTTAGCTGAAAATTCGTTTATTAGTGTTGAAGCTGTTGGGGTATTTTTGACAATCAGCGAATATACGAAAACCCTCAACGCTCCTCAATCGCAACGTTTGACAATAGATAAGAGTCCTCCTTGCCGAATGACCTGATAAACTACAGGGCACTTAGGCAGCTGGCTTTGGGCACTCCACCGAGGCCAGGCTAAATAGTAGAACGGTTTAGTGATTTCAGTGGGCTTAAATTTGTCGTAGTCAATAACTTTAAGATTCGGTTCAGCAAATAGTTGAGCCGAGTAGAGCATCCCTCCAACTACAACTGTTGTTCCAGGACTAGCATTTCTGTTCAGCCACTCCATTCCCTCACGCAAACTCAAGCCCCAATATTCAGTCTCGTATTGACCCTGAGCCTGTTTCAGCCCACCCGAGATGCGATTAAAGTAAATATATTGATAGGGATGTAACGCTACCATATCAAACGCGATCGCGGCGAATACCACTGTGATAAAAGTAGCCGCAATAATTTTAAAATTCTTTTGAGATAGTTTTTGATAAATCCAGATGAATGCCACCGCCGAAACGGCAGCAATTCCGGGTAATATAAACAGAAAATGTCGCATCCCATCGTACATTGGCGAATGTTTAGCGATGGCAAATAATGGCAAAAATAAAACTTGGAATAAGACTAATATTGCACAAGCCTGTTGAAGAGTTGTTAGCTTAGAATACTTAGCTAAAATCCAACCTGTTCCAACAGCAAACCCAATTTGGAAAATTAAAGGGATTGTCATGAATATCCAACTTGGCAGGTAATTCCAAGGGAGCTTCTGAATCGGAATATAGTTTCCTTGAAATAAAACTTCGATTTTCAACCGATGTGCAGATAAATAGTCAAGTGTTTCAAAAAAACCTCCAATTGGATTAGACCAGAAGGCGGGATAGCAAAGCGTATTGGTGGCAAACCATGTTAAACACAGCAGTAAATAAAGTCCTCCAAAATCAATAAAGTCTCTGTGATCGCTTCCTTTCCTTAGCTTTACTATCAAGTAGGTTATCAAAAGAAAAAAGAGGATGAGGAATCCTCCAATTCTTATCCCTGAAAGTAACCCCACTAAAATGCCATATAAAATTGTGTAGAGAGTTGCACGGTTTTTGCCAATTTTGATAGATTCGTCTGGTTTTAAATAATGATTAACTAAGTAAGCCCCTAGTAAAGTTGTCAGTGTAAACAATGCCGCAAACGGAGGGTCTTTGGGATTGAAAAAGCTATGCCCCCAAAACGTTGGAAAAAACACTAAAGTTAAAGCCCCAAACCAGGCATACTCTGCTCCACACAGAATTCCCACAATTCCGGCTACTGCACCATAAGTTATTAAGGAAACCAAAAAAGTCATGTAATGCTTGACTTTGACTCGGTCAGCTAGGGCTTTGAGCCTTGATTCTTCACTATCAAGCTCTCCTCCATAATTGAGCGGATTATAGGAGGGTCCTTTAACAAGATACTGTTGAACTTGAAATACTAGTTCTGAAGCAACATTAAATACTGGGCCGAAATATTTTAAGTCTCCAGGGATGGGTGTGCCTTTCTTAATGAATTCAAAGTTCCTCCTCACCATAGCAATTTCTGTACCTTCATCTACAGAAAAACCATAATGACTAACTGTTGGCAAGCCAATTAGAGCGATTAAAATTATCACAGCAGCTACTTTTAAGTAGGCAGTTTTGAAAGCAGATTTAAAAGTATTGCGAAAGACCTTAATCATAATTTTTCGCCAAGGTAGAAACAACACCCATAAAATAGGGGGGATTAGCTACATCAACTAAAGGCTGAAGGTTGGAGGATGAAGTATAAAGTGTGAAGTATGAAGTATGAAGTAAAAGCTATTGCCGCCCCCAAGAGCGAGGTTTGTACTAGCTCTTATTTCATTTGCGGCTGAACCGTGAGGCTCTGCTTCCCTAATATCCTTCCAACTTTATCCCTATTTCTGCCAAGGATTGACGCTGGGCGTCTAGCAGTTCTTTAATGCCCTTTTCTGCTAAGTCTATAAGCTGATTGAGTTGATGGCGACTAAAAGTGCCTGACTCGGCTGTGCCTTGCGCCTCGATAATCCCCAACCGACCGTTCATGACGACGTTAAAGTCCACCTCAGCAGCGACATCTTCCGGGTAGTTGAGGTCTAAAAATGGCTCACCCTCCAAGAGTCCTACCGAAACAGCGGCGACTTGGTGACACAAAGGCGATCGCTCTAGTTCCCCGCTTTTGACCAATTTCTCCAAAGCGTCTGCAAGAGCGACATAACCACCCGTAATTGAAGTTGTGCGAGTCCCTGCATCAGCCTGTAGAACGTCAGCATCAATAGTCACCGTGCGTTCTCCCAGTGCTTTCAGATCCAGAGACGCCCGTAAGCTGCGTCCAATCAGCCGCTGAATTTCCTGAGTGCGACCCGACAGCTTGAGAAATTCCCGTCCTTGGCGTTGGGGTGTGGCTCCTGGCAACATCCTGTACTCAGCCGTTAGCCAGCCGCTGCCAGTACCTGCTAAAAACTTAGGCACCCCCTCCTCAACTGTCACAGTACAAAGTACCTGGGTGTCGCCGCAACGGGTTAAAACTGAACCAAGAGCAAATCGCGTGAATTCTCGCTCGAAGCTGATAGGACGTAACTGGTCGGGTTGTCGGTTATCTGGACGCTGCCAAGTCATCGTAATCCTCCTTGTTGAAAAGTTAACAGATGAGAATATTGAAACTAGCTGGCTCTTCAAACGCGCTAACCTTCAACAACATCCGGCATTCCTCTTTAGAGTCGGAATAGAGGGTAGACGCAAGCCACTAACCAGGACGTAGCGTTAATCGCCGGTAGTTGATACTTGGAGTTTCTGTAAAATATCTTGCTGTACCTGTTCTGGCGATTGGTCTCCGTTGATGGTCAACAGCCGCTGACGATAGCCGTAGTATTCCAGGATGGGAACGGTACGCTCATGGAATAAATCAATGCGGCGCTGTACGATTTCTGGCTGATCGTCTGTGCGTAAATCTCCTAAAGGGGTAAGGTTGTGCGGATTTCCCTGAGGAGTATGCGATCGCCCAATAGAGCGACTCATCATCACCGACTCCGATACCTCCAAGTAAATCGCCCAGTGTAGCTGCTGCTCGAATTCGTCCAGTAAAAAATCCAACTCCTCCGCCTGGAAGGCAGTGCGAGGATAGCCTTCTAACAACCAACATTTGGCAGTGTCCGGTTGCAAAAGACGCTGACGAATGAATTCAATCAAGATTGGGTCAGGCACGAGTTCTCCCTTCTCGACATACACCTGCGCCTGATGGCCCAAGTCGGTTTGAGAAGCGATCGCCTGTCGCAACATATCACCGGTGGAAATTAGAGAGAGACTCAGTTGGCGGCACAACTGTCGAGCCTGTGTTCCCTTCCCTGCCCCTGGACCTCCCAGAATCACCAGTCTCACAATAAAAAAGCTCCTACTACCCTGCCTTTAAATAGTCTCTAGAGTAAATTTTGCACAAATCTCTACATCTAATAGTCCACCTCACGAAAGTTATTCTCCCACTAATCCCAGGGGAATTGATACTCCACTATTTGGCTCTTGACGGACTCACAGATGTAGTGTTTGACTAGGTAGGCTATCCTAAAAGTACGCTACATCTTGTTCACGGCATCGGCTGTAGTGACAAAGCTCTCATTAACTACAGAGGCTCGTTGCCCCTTAAATGTTGACTATGGTTTCCCAGTTAGAAGCTCCCGGCATTGATTCTTCTTTTCACGTTCCCTATCACATTGAAGGACTGGTACAGGTATTTACTGGCCCCCACCGCAGCTTTTTTACCAATGTGATCGCTCAATCCCTGAGAATTGCCGGTCAGGGAACCCCTGTACTCGTGGTTCAGTTTCTCAAAGGCGGAATTGGACAAGGTCATGAGCATCCCGTGCGTTTAGGGCAGCACCTAGATTGGATTCGCTGTGACCTTCCCCGTTACATTGACACACCTGAATTGGACGAAGCAGAAGCTAGAGCTTTAATGCAGTTGTGGCAGTACACTCAGGATGTTGTATCGGAAGGACAATATTCCTTAGTGGTTCTCGATGAACTGAGTTTAGCCATCAACTTTGGCTTAATCCCCCAAGAGGAAGTACTGGCGTTTCTTAAAAGACGCCCTAGTCACGTTGATATTATTCTCACCGGCCCCAAGATGCCCCAAGCCATTCTTGATATCGCCGACCAAATTACAGAAATTCGCCGCAGTCACCAACCTTAAGTAGATAGGTTAGTTGAGCGCGTTCGCTCAAGTTGGGCTTGTCTCTACACTCCCAACTTGCAGCATTCAGCTAGAGTACATTGAGGATGATAGAGGTTGCGTCGGGTGTTCGACGATCCACTGCTCCAGAATACTCCTAAGTCGAGCTAGAGCATCTTCATAGCTGCTGAACTGAATCTCAGAAATTACAGTAGGGATGCCCCGTGGAAATCTTGATATGTTCTTACCTCGTTCATACAGGAGAATCAGGGGAATGTTATTTATCTCTGCGTAGGCTAACTCCATGCCAACACCAAAAGAGGGATAGCCTAGGTAAGCGATCGCCAAGTCTGATGTGCTGACTTGGTGCTTATCTGTCTCGAACACTTGGCGAGGAGTGACATCAGGATTATCAATCGGGTCAGTGTTTAGATGCGGAACATAGGCTTTGAACCCTATCTCCTGACACAGTGAGCCAATATCTTCATAGAAAGCTTTGATTTTCGCTGGGTTCTCAATGCCTGTCAACGCACCGGATATGTAAACGTGCTTTTGTGTTGTATTCATTTACCAGTTTTAAGATTCAGTAGGAAATAGAACCTCTGTGACTTGAGAGCTGGCGACAGACGTGGGATACCGCAAGAATAAAGCGGCTCTTTTCGCTGTTGCTTCAGATAGCTGGATTTGTTTCAGGGAAACTAAGCCTTCGTTAATGAAGGAATCTCTAACCAGAGCATTTTCTCCACTATTAAAAGCAGTTTCATAAAAGGCTTCCTGAATTCCAGCTGAAATTATTAACTTCAAGCAAGAGAGACAAGGTTCTAAAGTGACATAGATGCTAGCCCCCTCAGTAGATATACCATGCTTAGCCGCTTGCGCAATTGCATTGGCTTCAGCATGAACAGCACGGGATGGCATGGCTTTGTTCGCATCACAGCTCGTTAGACCAGGATAGCAGTATCCCTGAGCGGTACAATGAGCAGAGCCTGAGGGTGAGCCATTGTAACCTGTTGCCAAAACCTGCCTATCTTTAACAATGACTGCACCAACTGGAAAAGCGAGGCAAGTTGAGCGCGTGGCTGCAAGTTTCGTCAACAGGAGAAAGTATTCATCCCATGTTGGTCTTTGAGAGAATTCGTACATTTTAGAAATATCGAGCATGAGCTTCTAGTCCAGGAGGGTTAGATACTAGGACAAATACACAAAAGATTAGCCCAAAATTTGTCACATTGGTGCTGAATCAAGATAAATCCTATTAAAGGTAGGAAATATAACTGTTCCAAGATTTCCTTGAGCTTATTAAATAAGTTATCACCAGAGTGTCCAGGAAAAATTCTCTAGTTCTAGATACGTGAAGTAGGAGTCGGTATCGAACCTGGAGAAGACGGTGAAGAGGGCTTGAAAACCTGAATTGCTGTAATGATAGCTGTTAATAATGCTGCTATTGCCGCTACCGCTGTCCA
>DATNPI010000388.1:0-3706 GCA_036703325.1 Coleofasciculaceae cyanobacterium | reverse complement strand
TTTAGTACATCAGCTGCATGAGCCGGATAAATTTTTCCAAGAGCTGGAACCAGCCCAGTCAAAGTTAAGATAACACTAAGAGTTAGACAGATAACCAGCTTGAACAATCGACGGAGAACCATTATTATTTTCCTTGCCCCTAATTTGATTATTAATAAGGAAATGGGGAGAGTGTTAATTGGGTATCTCCCCATTAGCAAAGTGACTACATGAGCTTATTGAGGTTTGGCACAATCTTGCTTTGGATTTGGTCAATTACTGTCATAATTCCGTTCTCACGGTTGTTGAGAAGGGAAAATTTCACTTCTTGCAAGTAAGCCGCAAGATTATCGTGCAAAATTGGCTTTTCTATATTGGCTGTGTGGTTAGTGTCCCAGACATCCCAAAGAATGATGCCTACACCAACCGTACAATCTAAAACCGATGCTCCTAACTTACCAGCAAGAGATGCACCAGTCTTCGTAGCAACTTTTGCGCCAGCCTTACTAGCCAGTTTTGCAACAACCTTACTGCCTACTTTTACAACAAGCGGTGCAACTAAAGGTTTTAGAGCTAGATAGCTGCCTCCACCAGCCAACACCTTCAGAGAAAGATTCGAGATTTTACCTTCAGTATCATTAATGGTGATTGCAATCTCATTGAGATAGCGCTCCCAGTCCGCTTTGGGTAGGTTGTAACGTACTGGAATATTGTTGATGTTCCCCTTCAACTCATCGAGGTAGTGCTTAACAGTCTGTTGGCTTATGCGTTCAAGTCTAAGTTGGGAAGTTTGTGGTATAAGTACCCTTTTAGCAAATTCTTTCTGAAAATCCTCAGTAACGACTTCAGCAACTTTTTCTGCTGGGGTTGGATTATTGGGATTTAGTAAACGAGTCGCACCCGATGAGAGTTGAACAAAAAGGCTTTTGTACTCGATCTGCTTCTGATTGAAGTAGCCGAAATACCAATCTAAAAAGCTACCGTCAACTCGGCTCATTAATTCATCAACCCAGACATCGAGTTCTTTAGAGGCATAATCCTCTGCACTCTTATAGGCATTATCGAGCGTCAGTTTCATGGCTTCATTAACTTTGCTCCAGTCAACCCGACGCTCTTCAACGACTTCTACAGGGGGCTTAGTATCTGTAGTAACACTTGGAGTTGAAAATGCTTTGGCGATAAATAGTTGACCGACAAGGGGAATAATGACAACCAGAATCACGCTCGCCCAGATAAAAGGGGCTACTGTTCTGATAAATTGAACCCAGGCTTGGATTCGATCTGTTTTCTCAGAATAGGTGGCTTTGATGTTAGTTCCCTGTCGCTGAGATGTTTGCTCAACTTGAGCGTCTTTTTTGTCGGTAGGTGGTTGCTGATTGATTTTCTCAGGAAGGTTAGACGATTCTGTTGTTTCGTCTATAGAATCCTGTTCATTCTTCTCTATCGATTCGGTAGGTATACCTTTATGATCCTGCTCGTCGATACCAACAGCCATATTATTGGAGCTATTTCTTTTAGGTCTTTCTAAAATTCTTCTCTAGACCGCTTACTGTTTCCTCAGTAAAATCACTCAAATTGCCTATATAGGCTAAGTGAGAAGTTCAGTAATAACCCTATAGAAACTGTCATTGCTATGCGATTGGCTTCCCCAGCGCCAGAGGCGATCGCATCCCACCAAGCCAAAAGCGCGATTTCCCAGAGAAGTGAAGGCGCGATCGCTTTTTGGTCTGGATAAAGTGCGATCGCCCCACTTAAATAACTACCCTGAAATGTTCTTAGGCTCGATACGAACCAGCAAAGCTAAGATTATTAGAACTCCAATAATTACCGTAACGGCAGTAACAAGCGCCAAGATATTGTTAAGAGTTTTCCTCGACTGAATGGGTTGAGCGACTCTGAACTCATCAAATTTCACTACCTCTGATTTCGGCGATCGCGTATCAAAGCGATAGCTACTCACCGTACCCGTACCTGTATCTAAGATGCTAAAAGCTGTGATATCGTTACTCGCTATATAAGGCACGGGCTGCTTATTTTCTCCCAGCAGCGGCGCAAGCGTCGGCATCACTGGCTTTAGCCCATTTGGATCGCCCGTAGCAGCATAGTTTGATAAATAGCTAGGTGGCACCGATCGCTTCTTATCGCCAATGTAAGCACCGTAAGTATTGCCCACATTTGAAGATTCCAAATACTGTATCCCCTTGGGGCTGATAAAGCGGTTCCACACATGGGAGTGCCCATAAAATACTACTTGCACACCCGCCGCCTCTAGCAGTGGCACCACATCACGAATGATGTAATCCTCCGCCTTGGGGTACTCGTAACGTACCGATTTAATTTGCTTCTTGGCATCCCACTCAATCAGCTGTACTGGGTCAGTATAAGGTGGGACGTTGTTATCACCCAGGGAATGAGGCGGATGGTGAAACATTACGATTTTATACTTCGCCTGCTTGAACTCCTTGCTGTTAAGCTCTCCCTTTAGCCAGCGGTACTGGGCGCTACCCTTGCTCACTGGTTCAAAGATATGCTGCCCATATCCCCACTCTGCCGGATTATTCAGGTCTTTTTCCCGTTCGCGATACCTACCTCTGGCATCTGCCTCTAAGCTGGGTGTCCTCCAGATATTTGTGATGTACAGCACTACTAAGCGGATGTCCCCAAAAGTCACAGCGTAATAATTCTGTTCACCAGAATTGGTCTGGGGTAGTGAGAAAATCTCTTTATAGGTGTCGGTATTAAAGGAATTATTTTTCAGCCAAGCTTCTCGCAATTTTGGGTTATTAGTGGGGTTTAATTGCTTGGCATTTTTTTGATAAATCGCATTAGCAGCAGCGCGAGGGTAGGGGTTATTGAACTGGTCACCCAAGTTGGAAACCATGTTAAAACGCCCCATTACCTCATGATTGCCAGTTGCAGTAAATAATGGAGCATATTGAATCAATGACGCACCAGTATAGATCGTCTTGACGCCATTCTTATCCAGTTGGTAATTTGCATGACCCTGAAGACAGGGAAAGAAGGCACCCCCTCGATTGTCATCAAACCATTCTGAGGCGCGATCGGGAACGTTCACCAAGTCACCGGCAAGAAAAACGGCATCAACTTGCCCGATAGTTTCAGCCACCTTCTGAAGATTTGCCGATGTCATTGGCATCAACTGGTGGTCAGATGTCAGCAGAATTTTCAGCGGCGTCTGAGGTTTCGGTTTGGGAGCCAGGGTAAATTGGTTACTACTAACACTCTGCCCATCTTCCCGCACACTTGTTACCTGATAGGGAACGCGATCGCCAGGAGTGAGACCTTTAACAACCGCTTCATGACGCCAGATTGCCCGCATCGTCGGCTTTTTGTAAACCTGACCGTCTGCTGTCTGCTTCCCTACCTTTGATAGCTGGTCTTCACGAGTACGGCTGAGTTTGGTAGTGGTGGCAACGGCAGTACGACTGAGGCCTTGTCCATAGGCGACGGTATGGCGGGAACCAGCAAACTCAGTAAACCAAACAACTCTGACTGAAGTCTCAGTCGGCAGTTGTAAAAATGGGTCAGTTAGCAACTGGAGTGCCGACGTCATAATTGGCTGTCTGTTAAATAGCACAACAATTGGGGTAAGGGCGAGGACAACAAGAAACACAGCCGCAATGAGGAGAAGGCGACTGGTTGGGCGCTTTACCATTAATCATTTTCCTGGAAAACTGGAGGCATATAGCTTACTGCAATTTAGCAA
>DATNPI010000300.1:0-9952 GCA_036703325.1 Coleofasciculaceae cyanobacterium | reverse complement strand
GAGAAACAAGTGACTAATGATAAGTATGTCAAAAAAAGAGTCCTGTTTTTCAGCAATTTACATCGAGAAAAATTAACGAATGAAATTTCACAATCTTAGGTGCGGCTATCAACACTTATTACGGCAATTTGCGTTGGTAGGTTTGGCTTGTTTCTGCTTAACTTCTCTGGCAGAAGCCGCTAGCCTTAAAACTAACAAAAGTCACTTATCTAAAAACTTATCATCTCATAAAATTTTAATAGCTCAAGCCCCTGAAGTTTGTCCGGAAGAATACGGTACGAGTTTGTTTGTCACGGCAGAGACTGAAAATTTTTTGGTATATATTTGTGGAAGTGAACTACCCCTTACTTACACCGGTATTAACAAAAAGAATGGAGATAAAATTACTCTTCCTCTGCTAAGCTACATCAGAGACCAATATATTACTTTTAATGGTGATACTAGATATACCCTGACTCGCACAGAATTGCTCGTGACTCAGAAAGGAAACGTTATTCTCAGAGAAAAAGCAACATGGAAACGTTATTAAAAGAAAATGGTAAGTAGGAAAACCATTGGTTTTTAAAGACAGGTAAAAGCTTAATAGTTTGCATTTTTGAAACCCCCAATTGCTGCGGAGTGAGCGGGGGTTTTGGTTTGTTGTTAGATGAGATTTTCTCGCAAGTGATACCAATCCAAGATTTCTTGTCTGCTGTGTGGAGAACTAATTTCCTCAAACAAGTTCTACACTCCATCATGACCATCTCCCAAGTCGTTGTGGGTGAACAGAATTAAATCTACAGGTTGAACATTGCGATCGAAGGAGGAGGGGCAGTCAATCCACACCCTTTTTTCTCCAGTCTCAATCCAGTAGGCAGCGTGTTCAATGCCCAATTGGGGAACTGAATTTAACCGAGTTATTTGGCTGTTAACGGGGGTACTCTCAACTTTGAATTTGGCGGAACATTCCTCCCGCGTGAGGAAATGGTCGCGGGTTGCACCACAGAAACGACAGCGTTTGGGATAAAACCCAATCATATTAAAGCCGCAAGCGGTGCAAACATATTGCTCGTTTGTCACTATTGCTTTGTCCATTGCACGATTCTTCCTAAGTAGTCTTTTAGTTTATAAATTAAAATCTTTATAAATTACGATAAGCCCACTACTTGACTTTATAAAAATTTTTATTTACTTTCTTAATATGAAGACAAATTCACAGAATAAAGCGGCTACCGTTCGGACTCTACGGGCAATTGTTAACCTGCTCAAGGAAGAGAGAGCGATGGACTCCCAAGAGTTAGCCTCACGCTTGGGAGTTTCTGCAATGGCTGTGCGTCAACACCTGTATGCTCTGCAAGAGGAACGTCGGGTCACCTACCAGGAAGAACCCCGTGCTATGGGTCGTCCTGCCAAGCTGTGGCGTTGATCTATTCCCGTGCTGAGGCGGATTTTGCTGGCAAGTTTAACGATGCCCTACAGATTCAAGGCAAGACTATTGGGTTTGACCAGGAAAGCGAAGATGTGAAATCGGCAAATCAGAACTGAAAAATTCCTGCTCAGTATTTATTCTTGATTCTGGGTTCGGTTGTAGAGATTGCTCTAGATTGTCGTAATTCCGCAATTAACCGACATCCTCATCACCGTCTTTGATATCGCTAGCCTAATAGAGTTGAAGTATTTCAAGAAATATTAATACGGCTCAACCAATTGCATATATCCATTCTGCCGCTTTTGTATAATCCGTGAAAAACCGCTGATTTGCTCTGCCGAGCTTTTTGTCATAGCCATGCATTTTATGCAGATCATGATGAATATGTGCAACAGCGATGCATGAAATCCCTCGCGTCTTAACGATCGGCAAATCCACAGGGGCGAACCAATCGAGGAGTGCGCTCCTTAAAGCATACCCGGCTAGCATCAACGGGATAATACTGCGCATCTCCTTGTGAACAAAAATGCTTAATGGCTCATAACCGTAAAGGTTTACGATCAGCTTGAAATTTGTATTGTCAAAGATTCGGTCTAATTCCCTGTTTAGGCTTTCTTTCCAGAGACGAACATCATCAACGCTGACGTTTCCTATTAGGTGTGTAACGAGCAGTTTACTTGAAGCATCCCAAGTGCTTTCTACAGTGTTCATACCCTCTGTTTACTCCTTAGGTGTTCCGACTTTGCAGAAAAAAGGGATAAAGCAGGGAGAGCTGCTATCAACTGCCATACGTTGGCTTATATATTTATGGAACAAGGGGTTGATTAAAAAAATATTTTTAGGAGCAACTTATCTCAGATTTTAAATGCTTAGGAAGAGGGAGCGAAGAGGAGCCTCCTCATCCCTCTATTTCTTGAACAATACTCCGGACAGTTTTTTAGGAAGGCTATTGGTCAGGGTCTCATATCGAAATTTGTCCGGAGTATTTCTTTAACCCAAGCCCTCAATTACCGGATGGAAGTAAAACGCGAACCCTAAAACTAAATAGGTGGCTAGGAGTAAGGTGCCCTCTAGCCAGTTCGATTTACCATCGGAACTGATGGAATTGGCAATTAAGACCGACACTACCACCGCCACCAGTTCAAACGGATTGAAGTCCAAATCCATCGGCTTACCCATCAACCACCCAGCAAGGACTAATACAGGCGCAACAAATAGGGCAATTTGCATACTAGACCCTACTGCGACTGAAACAGACAGATCCATCTTGTTTTTCATCGCCACTGTAACCGCTGTCGCGTGTTCAGCCGCATTACCAATCACGGGTAGGAGGATGACGCCAGTAAATAGTGACGTCAGTCCCAGCTTTGAGGTGGCTTCTTCCAAGGTGTCAACGAGCAGTTCTGACTCAAACGCCACTAGAAGGGTGACAACCAGTAGCACTCCAATCCATAGCCCCAACTTAGGTTTGTGTTCAATTTTTTCTTCCGCCAGATTCGAGTCCGCTAGATCTTCTAGCTCCATTTCCGCCATGCCGACGTCCAAGAGATAGCTGTGGGTTTTCATGGAAAACAGCAGCGTCAGACCATAGACGATGATTAACACTACGGCAACCGCAACTGAAAGCTTCTGCAAGATGGGTTCACCAATGCCAGGGGCAGTGACATCCATAGCAGTTGGTAGCAGCATCGCAATCACCGCTAGGTTCATTGAGGAGGCATTTACCCGCGCCACAATCGGCTGAAACTCCTGCTCTTTGTAGCGCAAGCCCCCCAACAACATTGAAAAGCCCATCACCAGCAATAAGTTGCCGATGATCGAGCCTGTGATTGTAGCTTTAACAACATTAACCAGCCCCGCGTTCAGGGCAATTAGGGCAATAATGAGTTCTGTGGCGTTGCCGAAGGTGGCGTTTAGTAACCCCCCCAAAGTCGGTCCAGCAACCACAGCGATTTCTTCAGTGGCGGTGCCCATCCAAGCAGCAAGGGGAATAATCGCGATGCAGGACGTGATGAAGACAACTGCCGATCCCCACTCCAGAAAGTGAGCGGCAATTGAGATAGGGACAAATACCAGCAAGACTGAGAGAATCGTATTTTTGTTGAGCATCTAGGTTTTCTATACCTTAAGAGCAATGTTGTAATTCGGCTAATCTAGAATACTCGCTTCCATTACGTGTAACAAAATATGTCGTTTGGCAGGGTGTTGTCCTGATAGGGAGCTGTTACCTTGCAATTAAGTTCTATGAATTTAACGCAAGTTCCATGAACCTACCCCTTGTCTGTGATGGACATTACGGTTAAATGAGAAAAGTGTTAAAAATTTCAAAGCTTTCACTCCCCAAAGCAAGCTGAACCTTTTGCTTGCTCGTCCCTATAGTCTGCTTGTGTCCGTTCCTGATAGAGATTGCTTACAAGAGAAGCAGACCGTAGCTTGACGGATTGTGTTAGCTCCCTACCAAAGAGAGGTTATATGTAGGGCGGGGAAATTAGTCTGACTAGTTTTTTTAGAATTTGGTAATCCCATGACTTCTGCTGCTGAGCTTCCAGCTTCACAAGTTGCTGCAATGAATACCATTGCAGCGTTTAAAGACGATGCTGGGATCGCGAACGATCCCATAAGGACTGCTACAGGCGTCTACGTGACCGTCCACGGTCATTTCTACCAACCGCCTCGTGAAAATCCTTATCTCGACACGATCGAGCGTCAGCCGAGTGCGGCTCCCTTCCACGACTGGAATGAGCGGATTCACCACGAGTGCTATCGCCCCAATGCCTTTGCCAGGGTATTGAACGAGCGGGGTGAAGTTGTGGGGATCGTCAATAATTATGAGTATTTGAGCTTCAACATTGGCCCAACGCTGATGTCATGGCTGGAACGTTACGATGTTGAGGTTTATCAGCGGATTCTAGAAGCTGATCAGAAAAGTTGCGATCGCCTCAATGGTCACGGTAATGCGATCGCCCAAGTTTACAACCACATCATCCTACCCCTAGCAAACACACGGGACAAATACACCCAAATTCGCTGGGGCAAAGAAGACTTCCGCTCTCGCTTTGGTCGCGATCCCGAAGGAATGTGGTTGGCAGAAACCGCTGTCGATTATCCCACCTTAGAGGCACTGGTAGCCGAGGGAATTCGCTTTATTGTTCTGGCTCCTTCTCAAGCCGAACGCTGTCGCCTGATCCCCAGCGACGATCAGCCCGTCACTCAATGGCTCGAAGTTGGGGGAAGTCAAATTGATCCGACCCGCCCTTATCGCTGTTTCCTCTCTGACGGCAACTACATTGATATCTTCTTCTACGACGGCCCAATCTCACGAGATATGGGCTTTAATGATGTCCTGAGCAGTTCCCACCACTTGGTAGGGCGTTTGGGTCAAGCCGTCCGTGGGGATCATCGACCAGCACAGCTAATTTCTGTTGCAACCGATGGAGAAACTTTCGGACACCACAGAGGTGGTACAGAGAAATGTCTCGCTTACGCTTTTACCCAAGAGTTTGCGCAGCGAGGCTGGACAGTAACGAACTTTGCCCACTATCTCAGCATCAATCCGCCAACTTGGGAAGTGATACTCAAGCCAGTGACGGCTTGGAGTTGTGCTCACGGTGTTGACCGCTGGCAGGAAGATTGCGGTTGCGGTGGCGGCGGACTCTGGAACCAGAAATGGCGGCGTCCCCTGCGAGATGCCCTGGATTGGTTACGGGATAGGTTAAGTAAGGTTTACGACGATACCGGTCGTCAGTTTTTCCGCGAACCCTGGGCGGCGCGGGATGAGTATATTCAGGTAATTCGCGATCGCTCCCCGGCAAATGTTGAGAGCTTTCTGGAGCGTCACCGGACTCATAAACTGTCACCGACAGAACAAATTGATGCCCTACGCCTATTGGAAATGCAGCGTCATGCGATGCTGATGTACACCAGCTGCGGCTGGTTTTTTGAGGAAATCTCTCGTCCAGAAGGCGTCCAGATACTGCGCTATGCTGCTCGTGCTTTGGAATTAGCGGGTGATGTTGCCGGAGTGCAGTTGGAAAAAGGCTTTCTCAAACGTCTCGCCCTCGCACCCAGTAATGTTGATTTCTTTAAAACTGGCTTGGAGGTTTACCGACAACTGGTGGTGTCGGCGCAAATTAGCTTTAAGCAAGTAGCCGCGCACTACGCTATCAGTTCTCTATTTACCAACTATCCCCAACAACAACGGCTCTATTGCTATGACGTCCAGCAGTTGGACTATCAGATCCAACGGATGGGATCGCTGACACTGGCAGTGGGACAGGTACGATTGGTTTCAGAGATTACCTGGGAAAGCGCTCATCTTGTGTTTGCCGTGCTGCACTTGGGGGGCTGGGACTTCCACTGCTGCATTCAATCCTTTGCAGGGCGTCGTGTCTATAGCAAACTCAAGGAGAAGGTATTTGATTCCCTAAAACAGGCGAGTGCCGCCTACACGATTGTGGCAATGAATCAAATGTTTGGGGATCAGTCATTTAGCTTGCAAAATTTGTTTGCTGAAGAGCGTCATCGGCTTATGGCGCTGTTGAGCCAGGAAACCTTGACTCGCTTAGATCAGCTGTACACCCAGGTTTACCGAGATAATTACGGTGTATTGATGGCCTTCCATCGGGATGAGTTGTCAGTACCGCAGGAGTTGCAGGTGGCAGCGGAGATTGCTCTATCTAATCGGTGTCTCACGTCCATCCGGGCGCTGGACTCTGAAACTAGCGATCGCCAGATGGCATTGAGCCATTTTGGAGAATTGGAAGCGATCGCAACTGAAGCTAATCATATGCGTTGTCAGCTGAAAATTCGAGAAGCGAAGCCAACTCTGGAAAAGTTGATTTTGCGATCGCTCTGGCAACTACTACACGACGCTAACCCAGCAACCATTGAGGGCGAACTTTACCGTATTGAGCATCTGATTGAGCTAGGGAATCGGCTTCACCTTGGCTTATCGCTCGATCGTTGCCAGGAACTGTACTTCGCCTGTCTGCACAGCCGCATCGTACCCCAGTGCCGTCTGGCGATTCAAGCCCAGTTAATTTCTGAAAAGAATGATGCTGGTAAGCCTGCGGATCTGCCTTCAAAGACGAATTGGGACACGACTCAGCTACGTCGGTTGCTTCACCTTGGTGAAAAACTTGCTGTAGATGTCAGTTTCTGGTTGAGCCAGTTGTCGTAGGTGAGTTTTTAAAACTATTAACTATCAGGGCAGGTCTTATATCTGCCCTTTTTTTGTGTGCAATTAAGTTAATTTATCGTTACAGTTGTTAACTTGATTTCACATCACTAAGAGTCATGCTAAAGCGTTTTCTTGATCACTGATTAACTTCTGTCTAATTGAGGGGCTGTATTCAGGGGAAGGCGAATTGTGAATGTCGCCCCCTCGCCTCTAGCCGCGTTGCTAGCGGCGATACTTCCACCATGGGCTTCCACAATTCGACGTGCGATCGCAAGACCCAAGCCAGTTCCACTGCCTTGCCGAGAGGGATCTGCTGTATAGAACTGTTCAAAAATGCGGGGCAGATCGCTCTCGTTGATCCCTGGCCCCTGATCCTGGATTTGGACAGCAACCTGACCAGCTTCTATCTCTCCAAAGACAAAGACCATAGAATTCGGCACCGAGTGCTTAATGGCGTTGTCTAGTATATTCAGAAAAGCTTGCAAGAGACGTTCTGGATCGCCCTGTATCTCAACATCAGGAACATCTAGGTTGATACCCATATCCTTAGAGCGCATCCGAGACTCCATCGCTCTTATAGCACGACTAATGAGGTTCGGCAGGTTGAAAGGCTGCTGTTCTAGGGACGTTACGCCCGCTTCTAGTCGTCCCAGATCTAGCAAGTCTTTAATTAACCCTGACAGGCGCATTGTCTCGTCCAGCGCTGTCCGAATGAAGCGGCTACGTAACTCCGGTTCCTCATCAGCTCCGCTTTCCAGTGCTTCCAAAGTGACATGGACGTTACTAACGGGAGTCCGCAACTCGTGAGATACGTTAGCTAGGAATGCCCGCCGCTCCTTATCAAGAGAATCCAGCCGTTGACTCATTCGGTTCAACTCAGTTGCTAATTGACCTAGCTCATCGTTTTGACGGATGTTCAGCTTCTCACCTAAATGACCCCTGCCCACCTCCATCGCGAAGTTACGCATCGCCTCAATCGGTCTTGCCATGTTGCGGGCGAGTCGTTCGCTAATGAATGCACATAGCGTGACCGTCAGGATGAGCGTTCCCAAAACCGTGAAAATGACTATGCGAAACTGATGCTGGAACTGTCCGAGCGTCATCGACATCCGCAGGACACCAAGCAGGCGACCATTGCGAAGTATGGGCTTTGCGGCGTACAACCTGTCTTCGTTAGAGAGGACACCTTTCGCTACCCCTTGGGCTGGCTTATTTTGAAGCGCTTGGCGGATTCCTGGAACATTAGACCAGTCGGGGATCTGCCGATCTAACTGGGGGTCGGAAGTGGACAGCAGGCGACCGTCTGGCGTAAAGACGCGCAGAGTCACCGATTGGCGTGAACCATAGCGTTGCACTAGCAGTTCCACCCGATCGATCTCATCTTCCTCTAGGGCGTCAGCTACGCTCTCGCTAAGGGCAGAAGTCCAGGCATCTAAATCAGCCTGCCTCATACTCATAAAATAGCCATAGAAAGACCACAGGATATAGCTTGCAAGCAGGGATGTCCCCAATCCTGTGAGGGCTAGGTAAGTGACTAACAGTTTTCGGTAAATTGAATTCCAGCGTAGGCGAATTGGTAACAAACCCATTAGCTCGTGAAAATGTGTTTCGAATCAGTGATTACGACCTCGATCTTCTCCAGCAGTCCGTGTGAAAGATGAGAGCCGATCTTCTTTTTCATCTTTTAATCTTCCTGTCAAGAACTTGAGCCAGCAGCGCGGCTGCGTAAAACAGCTTTTATGCGTGCGAGGAGTTCACGAGTATTGAATGGTTTGGTGATATAGTCATCTGCACCCGCTTCTAACCCCCAAACTTTATCAATGTCTTGGTCTTTTGCGGTCAGCATCAAGATAGGGACTTTAGAAAAGGCCCGGATGCGCCAGCACAGTTCCATGCCCTCTATTCCCGGCAGCATCAAGTCTAAAATAATCACGTCTGGCACTTGCTTGTGGAAAAGTTTGAGCGCAGTATGCCCATCCGCTGCTGTGGTTACCTGATAGCCTTCTTTGATTAACGCATAGCTGAGGCTGGCTCGTAATGCCTCTTCATCATCGATTAGTAAGACCTGTGTCATAGTGAGTTTACCGCTTGTTAAAGGAAAGTAGGGAATTATGCTCAAAAACCTACTTGCTTTATCTTGGTAGTAATGGGAATCTAAGGGGTCTTACTTAAGGCAGATGCATCCCTGAGCAAAATACCCTGTAGTATTTTGTCCTGTTCACTCTTCTATTAGAGCCTTGATGTCTAAATGCTGTTCTTCTGTGACAGGGTGAGTGCGATTGTTGTTTATACCATTTGACTTTTAATCCGCTACACATAGACCCCCCTAACCCCCCGATATCTTGGGGGGAACAAGAAAAGTATTTGTAGCAAGCATTTAGTGAATTGGTATTAAAAGCAAGCGTTGCCTATCTTTCTACAGGTAAAAAAACATATTTCCTATCAACGCTTCAGTCAAAAGTTCTATCCTGGGATGTCACAAGATTGGTTACTTTTCACAGAGGTTAGGGATTGGTTTTATTAGCACTACCGTCAACGAATGCAGTTTTTATCAGCTCTGATGATTGGTTGGGTTTAACCTATAGATTGGGTTTGGCACTCTTAGCTGGGGGAGTGATTGGCTGGAATCGTCAAGCCGCAGGAAAGCCAGCGGGCTTAAGGACTCATATGCTTGTCAGCTTGGGCGCGGCTATATTTGTGCTGATTCCCTTGCTCTCAAGTAGCTCTGCATCTATCGATAGCCTCAGCCGAGCTATTCAGGGGGTAGCCACTGGTGTTGGATTTTTAGGAGCTGGAGAGATTTTACATGGGTCTGCTACGGAATCTAACAAGTTAAGCGTTAAAGGATTGACCTCTGCTGCCACTATCTGGGTGACGGCTGGATTAGGAATGGTGGCTGGCTGTGGTTTCTGGCAGTTGTCTTTGCTGAGTACGCTAATGACGTTGTTCATTCTAAGCGGTGCCAAGAAATTAGAACGGGTTGTCTTTCACAAAAATGACTGAAGCAGTGCGCTTCAAGCAATCAGTACGGGTGAAGTATCCGCAGGTCAAAATTGAACAGAACCACCACATATCGGTATAAAAGGTTTATCCATCTAAGAGAGAAGATTCTTTCGGTTGTAAGGATGCTTCTTAGCTTAATTTGCATCCGCCTATCGATGGATTATGGAAAAAGCGATCGCGCCCAAAGACCTCCTTCCTCTCCTCGGTCGGAATAAGAATCAGGGGTGTTTTAGACCTAAAATACTCTTGTAAACATGATCCCAGGCTGCAATGTCCACCGAAACGAACTCACAGACTCAATCAACTACAGGTGCGGATGCTATTGATGAAGCGATCGCAAAGGGAATTGACTTTGACGGTTC
>DATNPI010000332.1:0-8029 GCA_036703325.1 Coleofasciculaceae cyanobacterium | reverse complement strand
TTGTTCTAAAATTGCTTCAATATCCCGTGCGGCGTGGAGAATTCGCACGATTTCAATGGAGTCATCAAAGGATAAATAAAAAATCAGATGCTTATCAAATCCCTTAACTGACCACTTCCGCAAATCTTCTAAACGGGGATTAGTTACTGGATAAGGGCGACCCATCCCTGACATTTGGGCTAATTTAGCCCATGTCTGACGCACTGCATCAAAAAATCGCAAGGCTGCATCCGAGTTGTTCTGGGCAATGTAAGCAAAGTGTTCGTCTATATCTTGGCTTGCCCTTGGTGTGATGACAATGCGTTTGGTCATTCCTGAGTCTGTTGAAGTCCTTGCATTAACTGAGTGCGTTTTTCCTCCCACCAATCATCTGTCACTTCTATCGGTTCGCCACTATCCAAACCTTCCAGTAATAATGCCTCAACTCGTTCAGCTTTAGCTTGTTCTTGGAGAATCAGGTGCAGGATGTATTCATCTGCATTGCTGTAACCTCCCTTAGCGACTTGTTGCTCGACAAACGATTGAAGTGTCTCAGGAAGCGAAATATTGAGCGTGGTCATAACTCTTCTATTGAAGTAATACCTAACTGCTGGACTTCTGCAACAAGTGCCTTGAGTCCAGTCTGAATATCTTCGATTTTTGACTTGTCTCCGACTTAAAAACTTCAAAACTGCCATTAAATGGACACAACTGGACTCGAACCAGTGACCCCCACGATGTCAACGTGGTGCTCTAACCAACTGAGCTATGCGTCCAAACAACAGCTAAATATAACATAGATCTAAGAGAAGCTGCAATTATTGAAAATTGACTGATATTCCCCATAGATGAGAAACCAAAACATCGCTCAGGCAGTCTAACAGCAGCTGCTTCTGCTAAAATAGCTGGGTTGTTCAGCCTAAATCAGCATCTTTGACTCAATCAGTAGGCATCTCTGGTGTCGATACACTAGCGCAAGAACTTGCGACAATCCAGCAAACCGGTGCTAAACGGATTGCTATTTTGGGGTCGCGCCATGTTCCCATTACCCATCAAAATCTGATCGAGATGATGAGTTATGCCCTAGTCCTAGAGGGCAATCGTCTCATGACTTCTGGTGCCACGGGCACTAACGCAGCAGCAATTAGAGGTGCAATGCGTGCTGATGCTAGCTTGCTGACGGTAATTTTGCCCCAGAGCTTAGAGCGTCAGCCACGAGAATCGCGCAAGCAGTTGGAACAGGTTATGCATTTGGTGGAAAACCCGGAGAACGATCATATGTCTCTCGGTGAAGCCAGTGCTTTGTGTAACCAAGAAATAGTTTCCCGCTGTCAGCAGCTAATTTGCTTTGCGTTTCATGATAGCAAAACCCTGCTAAAAACCTGTGAGGATGCAGAAGACCAACGCAAGGTTGTCACTCTGTTCTACTTTGATTAAATCTGATGAATCTACCAGGTTCGGTGATTTTACTTTACTGTGTTGCAGCAGCGGCTGCCCTGATTTACCTGCCGTTTCTGGTGGTGGGTTATGCTCGTGTGAGCGTGGGATATGACATGGAGGCACCTCGAACCATGTTTGACAAGTTGCCACCCTATGCCCAACGAGCCACTTGGGCACACCAAAACTCGTTTGAAGGGTTTATGATTTTCACGGCGGCGGCACTGATGGCTTATGTAACGGGTCAGGATTCATCGTTAGCAGTAGGAGCTGCGATCGCTTTTGTCATTGCTCGATTGCTCTACTCGGTATTCTATATTTTCAATATCCCCTTAGGGCGATCGCTCATGTTTGCGATCGGCTCTCTTTGCAGTGCCACCCTCTTCGTCCTGAGTATCCTGAGCGCGAGTGGCTCGGTCAAGATGCTCTGATAAGTTTTGTAGAGACGCGATTAATCCCATCTTGAGTTTTTAGCTGTGGGTTGTTAGTTGTTAGTAATCAACCCACTACTCCTAACCCCTTACTTATGGCTTCTAATTTTTCATTTGATGTTGTCAGTGACTTTGATCGACAAGAGTTGGTCAATGCTGTAGACCAAACCGTGCGCGAAATCAACAGCCGTTACGACCTGAAAGATACTAAGACAACGGTCGAGCTAGGTGAGGAAGCAATTACGGTGAATACCGATAGCGAATTTACCCTCGACGCTATTCACACAATTCTCCGAACCAAAGCGGCTAAACGCGAACTTTCGCAAAAAATCTTCGAGTACGGCAAAGTCGAGTCAGCCAGCGGCAATCGCGTCCGCCAAGAAATTAAGCTCAAAAAAGGAATTAGCCAGGAGATTGCTAAACAAATTACCAAACTGATTAGAGACGAATTTAGTAAGAAGGCGCAAGCCACAATACAAGGAGATGCCGTTAGAGTTTCTAGTAAAGCTAAAGACGACTTGCAAGCCGTCATCCAGCGGCTGAAGCAGGAAGACTTACCTGTTGCTCTACAATTTACTAACTATCGGTAAATGAAGCGGCGGTTTGAATTTTTGCAAGGCGATTATATGGCATCTCCATCAAGTAGATGAGTCCCAATGACAAAAATCGACCGCCAGCGAGAACATCAAGCCAACGAACGTACTTTCTTAGCTTGGCTACGTACCTCTATTGCTCTGATTGGGTTTGGTTTTGCGATCGCCCGCTTTGGTCTGTTTCTGCGTGAACTGCAAACCAGTGTCATCCAGCAAAACATCCAGACTCACTCTGTCATCAGCACCCAAAGCGTGGGTCTTGGTCTGGTGATTGTCGGAATTATTGTCATTATCCTAGCGGTGTGGCATTACAACCAGGTCTTCTGGCAAATTGAGCAAGGCGACTACCAACCCAGTCGCCTGATGGTTTGGATCACGGCGACAATCGTAATCTTCCTTGGAATTCTTAGCATTCCCTTCCTTCTCTGGCGGCAACCCTCTACTCCTAGCACTCCCTCTTCCCGTAGTAATCGAACTGAGCGCCACCCTGGAAAATTTCACTCTACCCTACCCAACCGCAAGATCCAAACTAAACACTAGGCTTGGCTTAGAGATGATGACAGACGAAATTATCTCGAATCATCATGGGGAAACTATAAAATTTCTCGTTCATCATCTTGCTCACCTGTTGCTTGTTCTGCCAAGGTCTTGTTGAGAGCGTACTGCCGGATGATGGAACCAATCAGTTTAGTTTGGTCATACACCTCAGATACACCTCCAATATCGCAAATCAAGTCAAATGTACCATTGGGATTCCAACTCCACCCCAGGTCATAATCACCCTCAAGAACTGCTACGACATCAGCAGGAACTCGTTGACCTCGATAACCCCGAACATCCCCATTCGTTTTGACTATAAAACCTAATTCCTCAAGGGAGGTTTTCAAGATCTCAGTATCGGTGAGCTTAGTGCGGAAGCAGCTAAAATGGCCGCCACGGGATGAATAACCAATAACTCGCCCAACAACTTCTGACGGCATATCCAGCAAGACATCAGTGATTTTGATACAGCCCTGCTGCGTTCTTAAATCGACGGAATAACATCCTGGCCGAGAAAGTAGACAAGCATTTCTCAAAGACCGGAACTCGTAAATGGCACCTGTGATGTCACCCTTAGCCCAGTTAGCAACCGCACGGGCGTAAAACAGCAAAGGCTCAAATTCTGGTTTCAGTGGCTCTGCAAGTGCTTTGACCACCTCAGCTACTCGAACCAACTCAGCCTTGTCATCGTTCTGAAAAGCCATCTGAAGGGCCAGTGCTAAAATTCGAGCCACCTCAGACGATGACTCATGCGCCAGTTTGGTCAATTGTTCCAGATTTTTAGTCCAGTCCATAAACCGAACAGTGACGCATGAGAATTTGTCTTTTCCTTTTTACTATCGTGTCCTATTTCGTAGGAAGTTCAGCTTTACCTCAGTTTGAGATTTTTAATTGGCAAGGAAGCTGAATTTCCTACTTAAATTAAAAACTTGACATGACCTCTCGTGCGGCTTCCAAAGTGCGGTCAATATCTTCATCCGTGTGAGCTAGGGACGTAAACCCTGCCTCAAACTGAGATGGTGCCAGATAAACACCACGCTCCAACATCCCGCGATGGAAGCGACTGAACTTGGCTAAGTCAGACTTTTTAGCGTCCTCGTAGTTGTGAACTGGTTCACCAGTGAAGAACATGCCAAACATTCCGCTAATTTGTCCGCCGTAGACTGGGTGACCCGTTTCCTTGGCAACTTGCAGCAGACCATCTGACAGCTTCTTGGTAATTCGATCTAGCTGTTCATAGGTTCCCGGTTTTTGCAGCAACTCCAGCGTCTTAATTCCAGCTGTCATCGCTAAAGGATTCCCAGAGAGCGTTCCTGCCTGGTACATCGGCCCAGCCGGTGCGACCATCGACATGATATCTTTACGTCCACCGTAAGCTCCTACTGGCAAGCCGCCGCCGATAACCTTGCCCAGCGTTGTCAAATCAGGCGTAACACCAAACCGTTCCTGTACACCGCCGTAGGCAATTCGGAAGCCAGTCATCACTTCATCAAACACCAGCAGAGCACCATAGTCCTGGGTCAGCACACGCAGACCTTCTAGGAACCCAGCATCAGGCGGAATAAAGCCAGCATTTCCAACGACTGGTTCCAGAATCACACCAGCAATTTCATCGGGATGGGCTTCAAATACTGCTTTGACCGCTTCGAGGTCATTGTAAGGAGCCGTCACAGTGTTGCTAGTAGCGGATTTGGGAACACCGGGGGAGTCAGGCAAGCCCAAGGTAGCAACGCCAGAACCTGCTTTAACTAGCAGCATATCTGCGTGACCGTGGTAGCAGCCTTCAAATTTGATGATTTTGTCACGTCCGGTGAACGCCCGCATCAGGCGTATAATCGCCATACAGGCTTCTGTCCCGGAATTAACAAACCGCACCATTTCTATGCTGGGAACGGCATCAATAACCATCGACGCCAAAACATTTTCCAGCACCGAGGGTGCCCCAAAACTAGTACCTTTTTCCAAGGCATCGTGCAGGGCAGCAATCACTTCTGGATGAGCATGACCGCAAATCGCCGGTCCCCAGGTTCCTACATAGTCAATGTATTGGTTGCCATCAACATCCCAGATGTAGGCACCTTTGACACGGTCAAAGACAATCGGTTGACCGCCCACTGATTTGAACGCCCGTACTGGTGAATTGACACCTCCAGGCATCAACTTTTGGGCAGCTGCGAAGATTTGTTCGGATTGGGTTGTTTTAATCGTGGTATTAACCAAGCTTGTCTCCTTAATAAGACTTTGAAAAGTCTATCTGTGGGTAGTGGTAGGCTTTGTTTCAAACTCTTATGCTAGTATCTCATTCAAACATTTTTGGGATTGATTGAGATTATGTTATACAAAACCAATCAAGACTTACCTTTAGAAATTCGCATTCGTTTGTCCGAGGCAGCACAAGATTTGTACCGGGCTGCTTTTAACTCTACAATTCAGTGGTATGGAGAAGCGACAAAGGCTCATCAAGTTGCTGCCAGGGCAGTGAGAATGCAGTCGGCTAGAAATTTGGCTGCGCTTGTTTAAGATACAGACGTAATAAAGTTACCTCGCGAGCTACAAAATAGCTAACTTATCCACAATGGTATCGTGAACCCCTAAGTCACGGTTGTAGATATCCACTGTTTTTTAAAACCAAATAGTAGATCTCAAGGGTGGTCTAGAGATGGTATTTTGGACTGGTTAAGATATTCCTACCACGATGCTATCTGCTGAGTCTACTGCCTTGAGCCAAAGTATTCCAGTTGACAAAATCCGCTACAACGAGCAGGGATTAGTGCCAGCGATCGCACAGGATTACCTGGATGGCACTGTCTTGATGATGGCTTGGATGAATCAGGAATCGTTGCAGAAAACCCTGGAAACTGGGGAAACTTGGTTTTGGAGCCGCTCTCGTAGTGAGCTATGGCATAAGGGAGCAACGTCTGGGCATATTCAGAAGGTGCGAGCGCTTCGGTATGACTGCGATAGCGATGCTTTACTCATCAGTGTCGAACAGATAGGCGATGTTGCCTGTCACACTGGCGAACGTAGCTGTTTTCACCAGGTAGATGGGCAAAAAGTTCCACCCCCAGCCGATACCCTGTCTCAGGTTTTTGAGGTGATACGCGATCGCCGGGATAATCCAACAGAAGATTCCTATACTTGCAAGCTGTTTGCGGGTGGAGATAACAAAATTCTTAAAAAGATTGGTGAGGAGTCAGCCGAAGTTGTCATGGCTTGTAAGGATGATGACAAGGAGGCGATCGCTTCTGAAGTAGCTGACTTGTTCTATCACTCTCTCGTTGCTTTAGCTCACCACGGCGTTGACGTGAAAGCGGTTTACCACAAATTGCAACAACGCCGCAGATAGTTAATCCAGCGGCGTTGGAAGGTTGAAGAATGAGTTCATCAGGGGTATGCATTGTCTACCCCATCTTTTTATTTATTAGGCAGCAGTTGGCTGGAGTAAGCATCTACCTCAAAGGCGGGTGTGCGCTTGCTGTAGTCTATTTCAGTACCCGTAATCGATTCAGCTAGTTTTTCAAAGGACTCGGAACGCCAGTTGCGCTCATGGATAGGCTTAGACTGTTCACCCAGGAAATAAGCTTGAGTTCCGATGACCGCAGCAGCAACCCAGCCAACAACAAATAAAGCAATCAGGATAGTCATGGAAGTTCCTCTCTGAACTTTGTTTAGTTTTGTAACTCTTTATGTAAATAAAAGTAACAGTTTCTTGCAAGAAGCGTCAAGCTTCGGTATGCACCCTAAAGAGTAGGGTTAACCTCACCTTGGTTGTCCTGTTGGGTACGCGGGATGGAGTTGGAGTTAGAGGTTGGTGCGATCGGTCAAGATTTCGCAGCCGTCTTCTGTTACGAGTACTGTATGTTCAAACTGAGCCGATAGGGAATTATCAACCGTCACCATCGTCCAGCCATCCGATAACAAGCTCGTGTCTTTAGAACCCGCATTCACAATTGGTTCAACCGTTAGAGTCATTCCAGAGCGGAGCTTAACATTGGGTAGCTGACGGGTGCGGAAGTGGAAAACACAAGGTTCTTCGTGCAGAGTCCGTCCAACCCCGTGACCTGTTAAATCTTCCACGACGCTAAAGCCATTCGCTTCTACATGGTCTTGAACAGCGCCGGCAATATCCATCAGATAATTTCCGGCTTTGACTTGCTCAATGCCTTTGTAGAGCGCTTCCTCGGTTACGCGAATTAATTTTGCGGCTTCTGGAGACACCTCACCGACTGCAATGGTGATGCAAGAGTCACCGTGAAAGCCTTGGTAGTAAGCGCAGGTATCAACCTTGAGA
Source organism: Coleofasciculaceae cyanobacterium (assembly GCA_036703325.1). Lineage (GTDB taxonomy): Bacteria > Cyanobacteriota > Cyanobacteriia > Cyanobacteriales > Coleofasciculaceae > DATNPI01. Next base: position 758 of record DATNPI010000332.1, on the reverse strand, counting down.
ACATCACCAAACTGAATCACTCCCTTGTGGCTGGGTATGCCATGCACAGCTTCATTGTTAATGCTGGTACAGAGGGTAGCAGGAAAGCCTCGGTATCCCTTGAGGCTAGGAACTGCACCCATTTCCCGGATGCGCTTTTCAGCATAAATATCTAGGTCAGCCGTGGTCATACCTGGCTTGACTCGCTCTGAAATCTCTTTCAAGACTGTTGCAACAATCTTCGCAGCCTGACGCATAATTGCGATTTCACGCTGCGACTTGATTTCGATGCTACGGCGTTGCTTCTTGATAGGGGAGGTTTCAAGGGACGGGGAAAGGAGTTCGCTGAGAATGTTCATGGATTTTGGCTCTGCTACATCAGCATACCCTAGCATAGCTTAGCATCTCGTGCGAAATGGTAGGGTAAGGGGTTACCATACTCACAGTAGATACGACACAGGAAACTCGAATGGGCGGTAAAACTTCACTGGCTGGTGTCACAACCTACATTCCACCAGAGTGGAAAAAAGAACTGGAAGAATGGGCGGAGGAAGAAGAACGCTCTGTTTCATGGTTGCTGTTGAAGCTCATCGGAAATGCGCTTGAAGAGCGGCGTCAGAAATCAGCGACAGCAAGTAGCGAAGAACCAGTGAGCGTAGCAGGTAGCCACAAGACAGCAACCAGATAAAGATCTTGGTCGGCAGAGCGTTTCTATATAGTTAGTCGCATCAATGGGTAAGCTTCCGCCAACTCTGTATCTGTATTATGTTTGCGTGGCG
>DATNPI010000315.1:0-5620 GCA_036703325.1 Coleofasciculaceae cyanobacterium | reverse complement strand
CTGAGCTGATTCGTCAGTTGGAATACAAGTGCCAGTGGTACGGTCGGACACTGGTTAAAATTGACCGATGGTTCCCCAGCTCTAAGCGCTGTGGAAACTGCGGTCACGTTGTTGATAAATTGCCGCTTGATGTTAGGGAGTGGGATTGTCCGGAATGCGGGACACACCATGACCGAGACATCAACGCCGCACACAATATTCTCGCCGCAGGGCTTGCGGTGATAGTCTGTGGAGCGAACGTAAGACCTGATGGACATGAGTCCAAAGGGCAGTTGCGAAAAACCCCTGAGCGCAGTCGAAGGGGAAAGAAGCAGAAACCCAAGTCGTGAGTCTTGGGAATCACCGTGCCTTTCAGGCCGGTGAGGATGTCAATCAACTAATATTTGTAATTTACGCTACTTTTGCACCAAGGTGGTTGCGTGAGGTCTAGGGGACGGGATACCCACAAGTCATAGCGGGTTGAAGTTTCCCCTGTGTGTAGATTCTTGATGAAGGGCTTGCCAGTCCAAATTTGGCAGCTACAAACCCTCTTCTGCGCCTGTATCTCAAATCCACCGTCAGTAGTCGTTAGCTGGAAAAATTCAATGTGCCAGTGAGGGGGTTCAACGGCAATAGAATTGGTATCATGATCGTCTTGGGCTGAGATCGAAGGCTGATTGTAGCGCTTGATGGCGATAGGGAGAAAGTCGATATCCAGCAAATAGGATTCGAACCCATGCTGACGGGCAAATTCTAGGACTTCCTGCCAGTCATGAACTAACTGCTGGTTGCCAACGCGATCGCTGTTTTGCTCAAAGCAGTACCCTCCCAACAGCCAAACGAGTTTTTCCAAAATGCTTTCGACACGTTGGCGATCGCTCTTCATTAGCTCTACATCTTCCGGCAAGAGAAGGCGTCCGGGTACGCACCACCAATATTCCCAAGTTGTTTCGGCATCTAACAGAATAATTCGCTTAACGACACCGGGAATGCGATCGCGCTGCTGAATCTCTCGAATTTCCTCTATGGAAGCACTATTGGGATCGGGAATCGGTAATTCGAGATTTTGCTGTAGGGGATGTTGCGGCGCGATCGCTAGTTGGTCAGGAATCAAAGAGTCAAAGTCAATCACAGGCAATCTCCCAAAGTCGCCGAGGTGGAATGTCTTCCATTCCATAGCATAAAAGGTTGAAAATAGTAACTATGCCTTGCCTAGATTGACACGCAACCATTATCTTTAAAAGATAAGTTTTTTACACACACTGACTACAACACCGAACACAATCCTTCTGTATGACGCCGAGCCATGACTTGGGAGCAGCAGTAGAGTCCACCAGGGCATTCAATACAGGCGACTTTTCCAGTTTGAGACCGAGACCTGGCTGGAGTGAGAACCAGCTTGCCTGGGAAGGCTTTTTGTAGCGGCTGTGACAGCAGGAATTTGGTGAACCCAAGCAGCGAATGCGAATGATTCACTGATGATGGTTTCACTTAAGTAAAACAGGGTCTTGGGAGGTGACACAGGCTGAGTTGCAAGAGAAACGGCTTTTTTCGCTCAACAGAGATCATGGACACCATGAATAGTGGCTCTAAATAAAGTCGTCGTTACTGTGGCAAGCTTTGAGCACTCAGTCTTAGACAACTCATAGATGTTCGATAGGAAACGACCTGACTTCTGTTAAGGCTATGGTGAGGCTTTGCAAAAGTCTTAAGCCTTCGCCCCACCTTCTCAAGAAAACGCCACTCGTTTCCTTCTATTTACATCAGTGTTTAAAGTCATTTTCACTTTTTAAGACTGTTTAGTCACTAGTCAAGGGCAATTAATGGTACTTAGTACAATCAAGTATCTAAGAGCTACGCTACATGACTGACAGCAACATTCAAGTCAGGATTTATCAATCGTTTAAGTTCCAAGGAGTTATTCGCTAACCCCTGCCACATGAACTTTCTTTTAAAGAATTCATGGAGCGCCTGGAGCTGATCAACAGCAAGTAAAATCAGGCAATTTTTATGAAAGCAAGTGAATTTTCAAATAAAGCCGCACTTTTGAGTCGGCATGAAACTGGAGAACGAAATTTTATCGGGGCCAAATTAATTGGAGCCGATCTAAGTGAAGCAAATTTGAATCGAATCAATTTAAGCGCCGCCCATCTCAACGGAGCCAATTTAACGAAAGCAACACTCATTAGAGCTAATCTCAGTGGTGCAGACTTGAGGGTCGCCGACCTCTCAAAAGCTCAAATGATAGAGACAACTCTCTCACGAGCCGATCTGACTAAGGCAATCCTAAGTGAGGCGGATTTAAGTGGAGCCATATTAAGTGGAGCCATGCTATCTGAGGCAGACTTAAGATCTGCCACCTTGATTGGAACCAGTCTTATTGGTGCTTTAGTTAAAGAAGCAAAACTGACAAAGGCAAACTTGACTGGAGCAACGTTGAGTCGAGCAATTTTCGTACAAGCAGACTTAAGAAAGGCAACGTTGAGTCGAGCAATTCTCACTGAAGCCGATTTGAGTGGGGCAAACCTGAGTGGAGCCACATTGATTCGAGCTTACTTGAATCGCGTGAACTTGCGTGGGGCAAATCTAGAGGGCGCTGACTTGAGTGAAGCTGACCTCAGGGGAGCTGACCTCAGGGGTGCTAATCTAAGTGGGGCTGACTTGCAAGGGGTGGATTTGAGAGAGGCGAATCTCAGTGGTGCCAACCTCAACGGGGCCGATCTGCAAGGTGCTAATCTCAGTCTGGCAAGCCTGAATGGACTTCTCCTGAAGAAAGCCAACTTGCAAGGGGCAGAACTGAGCAAGGCAAATCTGTATCAAGCTAACTTGCATAAAGCAAATCTGTCAGGCGCTAACCTGCTTGAGGCTAACTTGCGTGATGCTAACCTGAGTCAGGCAAATCTGCTTCGAGCGGGTTTACTGCTTACCTATCTGACGAGAGCTAACCTCAGTGGTGCTAACTTGAAGGGAGCCAACTTAATTGGAGCCAACCTGAATGAAGCTAATTTGAGTGAGGCTTCTTTAGAAGGGGCAATCATGCCCAACGGCACAACCTATAGTTGAACCGATAAACTCTAATAACGCCCAGATTGACGTAGCTTTTATCGAGCGGCAATCGAAGAAACAACAACCTGACGGGGTTTGTTACCCCGTCAGCCACTTTTAAACCAGTTTCATATCAAGTCCGTTGACTTAGGAGTTAATAAGCTGTTAGGCATTTAACAAGGGTATCAGTAAAACCTCAAAGCCTTACGCCTGAATCTTGACAGCGAATCTGAATAAGTAATTTAAATGCTGAACAGCTTAGTAAGGAATGAGCCTGCCTGAATTCTTTACGAATTATTCATACTAATCAGCCCGATGTTTACCCATTATTCATACTAAATCAGTACGCTAAAAGTACTGCTTTCACCTAATGCCCTCATAACTTTTTCTAAGGTGAGGGCGTTAGTTTCTTGTTCGCCACGAAAGCGAAAACGCAAGAGCGGTGCCTCCCGAACTGATAACGCTCTTTGATCACTCTAAGCAGAGGAAAATTGGTAATGTGCCTCAGGAGTGGCTTGCTCAATAGGACTCGGAAAGAAATCCATCAAAGAAATAAGCCTGGAAAAGGCAAAAGATAATTGCGGAATGGGAAATACCTTTAACCAGCGTTGGATGAGATTGAAATCAAGGGGTCGTTCAGGGCATCCCAAACTTTGCTGATTAGCAAGACGCTATAGCTAGGGAAAGATTTAACGCGCCTACTGAGGTGAGAAAAAACAGCAGGACAAACACCAAGATGTTGTTAAGAATCTCCCCTCCTAGTTCTCCAACTCCATAGGCAAGGCAAGGTTCTCCTTCCTCAGCCTTTCGCTACGAACCTTCAGGGGAATAGCATCGGGAGAATGATTCATTGAGGAAGATCGCAACTAGACCGAGCCAGACCTAGCACAACTTCTCCACCCGCCTCTAAACCATTCAGTCACTGTATTGCACGGACGGTTGTGTTAAAACCCTGGACATCCACAATGCGAACGCGTTAGCGAAGCGAGACGTTAGCCTAGCGCTGCTGCTCTTCAGATCGCGCATTTTTTGTTGGCACAAACTTTAGGGGAATAATTATACCAATTCTCTGTAAAGATGCGCTTAATAATAGAGCCTCAGCAGTAAAATGGTTATAAGCTGAGGTGGAGTGAAGCTTTGCGGGGGACATCAGATGGCACGTTCCATACAGCTAACCATTCACGAAAGCCAACAAGAGCTGGAACACCACCTGAGTAAGCAAAGGAGTGCAACAGGCAAGGAGCGCTTGCAAATGCTCTACTGGCTCAAACGGGGTATTGCCAAGAATCGCAAGGAGCTGGCGCAGTTGCTCCAGCGTAATGAAGCGACAATCAGCCGATGGCTTTTGAAGTATCGTTGTGGTGGTTTAGCTAAACTGCTAGAAGTCAAGCGGGCTCCTGGTAATCGAGCGAAGATACCAGCTACTGCTGTAGCTCAATTGCAGCAACGCCTTTCACAGCCAGAAGGATTCCATAGCTATGGAGAAGCACAGCAATGGCTAGAGCAAGTATGTGGGGTGAAAGCTGCCTATAAAACAGTACATAAACTGGTGCGTTATAAACTGCAAGCGAAACTAAAAGTGCCACGTCCACGCAGCATCAAGCAACATCCCCAAGCCTTAGAGCAGTTTAAAAAAACCTCGCATCAGCCCTAAAAGTCCTGCAAGAGTTGTTTGGCAAAGGTAAGCGCTTACGCTACCTATGCCAGGATGAGAGTCGTTTCGGGCTACATACAATTAGGGGTCGCCTGCTGACGCTTAAAGGGGTCAAACCGCAGGGATTCACGCAGTGGCCACGAGACAATTTCTACCTCTATGGTGTGGTTGAACCGTTGACAGGAGACACTTACTTTTATGAGTTCTCTCACCTGGATAGTTGCTGTTTCCAGTTGTTCATCAACCAAGTCTCACAAAGCTTTGCAGACAGCGTCGTGATTTTACAGATGGATAAAGGCAGGTTTCACCTGAGTCATCAACTCGATTGGCCAGAAAATTTGATTCCCATCTGCCAACCAGCTCACTGTCCGGAACTCAATCCGATTGAACGGTTGTGGGAGTACATCAAAGCCCAGTTACGTTGGGAAAATTGTCTCACCTTAGATGAGCTACGCCAACAAGTCTATGCGGTTGTTGCACAAATGACCCCCAATGTCATTGCTTCCCTGACGAGTTGGGATTTCATCATAACTGCCATAAGTAGATACTCTCTGGAGTGTCAAGGGTGATCGCAAACAGCCACGGATGCAAATGTATTGGGGTTAGCGATCGCAAACAGCCACGGATGCAAGCCTATTGGGGTTAGCGATCGCAAACAGCCACGGATGCAAGCCTATTGGGGTTAGCGATCGCAAACAGCCACGGATGCAAGTGTATTGGGGTTAGCGATCGCAAACGCCACAGATGCAAGCGTATTGGGGTTAGCGATCGCAAACGCCACGGATGCTGACAAAAGAACTCTTAGCAATTGCTTGACTGGTTGGCGAGCGCTGTTGCGGTTTGCAATCACCCTTGACACTCCAGAGAGTATCTACTTATTAAGCGCATCTTTTTTACTGCTGAGGCTCTATTATTAAGCGCATCTTTACAGAGAATTGGTAT
>DATNPI010000311.1:0-4309 GCA_036703325.1 Coleofasciculaceae cyanobacterium | reverse complement strand
CTACCACAACCAGCCTTAAGCTTTTTCTCATTTGTGGGCGTTCTCCTCGACCAGCTACTGTTTGTTGACCATCGGTTAGCTTAACAAAAGTAGACGCTCCCTTGAGAGGTAAGTTCGTCCTTGAGCTTCCCGTTGATATTCGTAAGAACGGTGGCAAGGCTGTCAATGCTACTTATAGTCTGTAGACGTATAGTTATCACTATATGTAACTTCCAGTACATGAATCCTCTGGAAATACAAGTCAGTTTGGGTCAAGTAGTGCGAGCCAAGCGCAGCCAACTTGGGTATAGTCAGGAAGCTTTTGCAGATAGAGTAGGACTGCATAGAACCTACATTGGTTCTTTTGAACGGGGTGAACGGAATCTCAGCCTCCAAAACCTGGTTCGGATTGCAAACGCTTTGGAGCTACCGCTCTCATCCTTACTTGCTGAAGCAGAGGAAGCTCTGAAGACGGACAAGGTCTAGACATGGAAGCTATCGAGCAGTTGAAACAGGTGATCCGTGAGTTGAACCCTGTTCAAATAACTCTTCTTCTCGAAATGGCAAGAGCGATGACAAGAAAAATTCAGGAGGACATCAATGATCAAAGTGATCTCCTTGTTCCTGAATTTGCTACAAATTTTTCCAATCGCCTTTTGATCCATCATGCAACTCACGTCGAGAAATTTAGTAAGAAGGCGTTTGAGTATGCTTTCGCTTCAGCATCTACCTCCGCAGGAAGAACTGCCGAGATCATTTCGAACTCAACCAATCCTGGTGCAGATGTTTTGGTAAATGGGGTAGCTTTTTCACTTAAGACAGAAGCATCAGCAGGTCTCAGAAAAGACAAAATTACGATTTCAAAGCTGATGGAAGCGCGTTGGATTCGAGAGTGCAGGACTCTTGAAGATTTCGCATATGGAATAACTACTCGGGTAATGATGCATTTGCAGAAATATCAACGTATCCTGATGTTGAGAGCTTACGATGTTTCAGAATCTGAAATAAAGTACGATTTAATCGAAATACCTCTTAGCCTGTTGTTACAGATTGGTAATTTAACGGCAAATGACTTTACGACCAGAACAGCAGGCGGCGGAAGTCGAGCTGATGTATACGTATCAGGACGTAAGGCTTTTACTGTGCGCCTAGATGGCAGTGTTGAAAAGGTTACCATCTCAGGACTCGTGATCGACTTGTGCTTTCATCACGGATCATGGCGCATTCCAACTCTTAGATAAGAGCTGGAGATAATTCAAAATTCACTTGCTGTTCTGGGGCTGCCTCGATATCTGTTACTCTCAAATGAGTATGCGGGAGTATGACTGAACCAATGGAAGGTTTTTGACCACTCAAGATCCATTCACAGGCTTTAGCCAATTGGTAGGAAATGATGGGAGGTACAGCGTCTCCTATCTGCCTGTACATATTTGATCTTCCAGACGCTACAAATTTGTAGTCTTTTGGAAAGCCTTGAAGGATTGACATCTCTCGAACCGTACACAGTCGATTTTGTTCAGGATGAGCGTAGCGCCCGTTGCCAATGTGTGAACACTCTCTCTTGATTGTTACAGCAGGTCTATCCCACCACAGCCGCCCATATACATCTGGATGTGACCCAAATTCGCCTCGGTCAATATAGCGCAACATGGCAGGAGTCAAAATATCTTCAGCTTCCTGATGGTCTTTCAGATCTGCCCAAGAACCTCCATCTTTCGGTATTAATTGTAGCCGTCTCAAATTCTTGATGTTTGAGAAACTAGGTGCAACGTGTAAAGAATCTTCTGAGTGAGCTTTACCTGCAACAACGGGTGCCAGTGAGGAAATAGCTCTCCTTACATAAGTAGCTTCTATGTTGATTTGAAACCCAGCCCACAAGTCTTCCAAAGTTCTAAGTAGTAGAGATTTTTTGACGGCAATAATTATCGCTCGTTCCCTCCGTTGAGGAAGACCAAACCGATTCAGCATTAGAGTTTCACCGTGAACCTGATACCCAAGCTGAAGAAGTTCTTCCTGTAGTTGGTGGTAATGATGGGTGAAATTTCCAACGACCAATTCTCTGGCGTTCTCCATCAAAAAGATTGCTGGTTTCAGTTCTTCCACGAACAGAGCACTGCGAACCACTAGTGAATTGCGAGGATCATCTACGATGTGATTGCTTGGGTTAGTTCTGGAGAATCCTGTACAAGGCGGGCATGAAATTAAGACAGTAGGATTAGCGCCACCCAAAGTAGGGGCTAGAATTTGACGTAGAGTCTTTGGAGCTAGTGTTGCAAGGTCAGCCTCTATCGGCTCTATACCTATGTTGGCTTTATAGCTAAGATTACACTGTAGAGAGCCTTTGCCACTGCTAGGCTTGCCAATTTGGGCATCCACAGCTCCTACTATCTGAAAACGCGGGTGAGCATGGAAACCGTAGCTCATCCCGCCCACACCTGAGAAGAGGTCAACTACAGTCCACGGGCTGTTCAAGGGCTTATTCATTTAACTAGTCTTCTAAGTGATGACTATAAGTATCAAAAAACCTAGCTGTCGTCAAGGTTGACAGTTTATTTTAAGGGTCTGTTCATTATGAAACCGACGATAATTCATCAAACATCCTTACAACTTGATTTTGTCCGCCAGCAGTTTCCGTCTCTCGCTGGCGATTGGACTTTTTTTGATAATGCTGGGGGTTCACAAACGCTCAAGCAAGTGGTTGATCGGATTAGCGAATATTTGTTAACTTCTGATGTCCAGTTGGGAGCCTCTTATGCTGTCTCGCAACTAGCAGGCGATCGCGTTGCCAAAGCTGCCCTGGCAATGGCAACCTTGATTAATGCCAAGTCCCCCTCAGAAGTGGTCATGGGTTCATCGACCACATTGATGATACAGATTCTCTCCTTATGTATTAGCAAAACTTGGAGTCCGGGTGATGAAGTAATCGTAACCAACTGCGACCATGAGGCGAATATAGGTGCTTGGGTTAACTTGGAAAAACAGGGAATCAAGATTAAAGTTTGGCGAATTAACCCTAACACTTTACAGTTACATCTAGAGGATTTAGAGCCATTACTGAGTAACCGCACTCGTCTGGTTGCCTTCACTCATGCTTCTAATGTCTTAGGTACAATCAATCCCGTCAAAGAGATTACCAAACTCGTCCACAGCTATGGAGCGAAGGTTTGTATTGATGGTGTCGCTTATGCACCTCACCGCTTAGTGGATGTACAAGCTCTGGATGTGGATTTCTATGCATTTAGCTTCTACAAAGTTTATGGTTCCCACTATGCCTTACTGTATGGCAAACAAGAGCATTTACTAGCAATGCCTGGGATAAACCATTACTTTATTAAACAGACCGACATTCCCTACAAATTTCAGCTAGGAAATGTCAACTTTGAGTTGAGCTACGGAATGTTAGGTCTATGTGATTATTTGAGTGAACTGGCACAGCTTCACTATGGTGAGCAAACGACTCCTGATTTGAGAAGTCAGATGGTGCAAGCGTATGATTTGATGAGCGCTCATGAAGATGTCATAGGCGATCGCTTCCTCAACTACCTCACCAGCAAACCCAACGTCCGGATAATTGGTCAACCCCAGACAAATCGAGATTCACGAGTTTCGACCATCTCGTTTGTCGTGGAGGGAATCCATAGCGAGACAATTCCACTGCAAATTGACAAGCACAACATCGGGATTCGTTTTGGTGACTTTTACGCCAAGCGACTGATTGAAGACTTAGGCTTAGATAAGCAAGGGGGAGTGGTACGAGTTAGCATGGTGCATTACAACACGCTTGAGGAAGTTGACCGCTTGATAGAGGCTCTTGAGACAGTGTTGTGACAAATAGACATAGCAGTTCTGGCTTGTATGCATTACCTGATCGGGACACGATAATATCCATTGGTGTCAACTGAAACCCGCTATAATCGCCCAAATACTTCGTCCCTACAGCTTGTACTCCATGCAATTACATAGCAAATTGGGATAAAAATGACAGCAAGACTGTAGCAGAGGTGCTGGACGAGAGGGGCGATCGCTTGTGATAGAACAGCTTAATGAACGATTTCTTTAAGAGTAAAACGTAAACATGACAAAACTTATCGTAATTACAGGTGTCAGTCGGGGTCTTGGTCAAGCTATGACTGAGCGATTTATTGAGTCGGGGCATACTGTTCTGGGCTGCGCTCGTTCAGAGGCAGCGGTAGAGAAACTTAAGCAAAAGTTTGGCTCACCCCACAATTTCACTGCGCTGGATGTTGCTGATGAAGAACAAGTGAAAACTTGGGCGAAGCGACTACTTAGTGAGTATGATTCACCCGATTTGCTGATTAATAATGCAGGG
>DATNPI010000282.1:0-4383 GCA_036703325.1 Coleofasciculaceae cyanobacterium | reverse complement strand
ACCCCCAAGCTGTACAGGTCACTGGCAAAAACCGCTTTTCCTCTTGCTTGTTCTGGTGCTACATATTCCGGACTCCCAATGCGGGTTCCTGTCTGCAATGCTTCTATACCAGTCACCCGTTTTGCAGCACCAAAATCAACCAATACTAGCTGACTCCCCCTTACTAAGGGGAGGCAAGGAGAGGCGCGGCGAATGATATTTTCAGGTTTAATATCTCGGTGGATGACTTGATGGTCGTGGATAAACTTTAAGACTGGCAATAAATCATCTAGAAGTTCCCAAATCTGAGCTTCGCTGAATGTCCCTTCTTCCTCCACCACTTTCGCTAAATTGATACCATCAATAAACTCTTGCACTAAATAGAGGGATTGATTTTCTTTAAATTGTGCAAGTAGGGCAGGAATTTGTGGATATTTGCCTAATTCTTCTAGTCGCAGTGCTTCTTGTTGAAATAATGTAATCGCTTTGTTCGAGACTTCGGGAGTTAGGTTCTGAGTCCACAGCTGCTTGATAACACATACTGATGAAGGAAATTGACCTTCATCCACGGCTAAAAAGGTTCTGCCAAATCCACCCTGACCAATTAACTTGATAGCCCGATAACACTGTTGTAGTAATAAATTAAAGCCGCATCCCTGACAAAATTTGTTACTTTCAGGGTTTTGCGGCTTGAGACACTCAGGGTTTAAACAATAGCTCATACTAAAAGGCTGAAGTATGAAGGCTGTTCGGTGTAGCCGTTCCTGTAGGGTAGGTTGAAAAGTTGTTTATAGGGGGAGGGCGAAGCATTCGGATAGGAAAATTTTGGTTGAGATGTCACCTTGTTGCCCGAATGCTTCGCCCCTACATAGTTGTCGATCATTTGCGGGGTTAAACCCATCGTCAATTGATTAACAGTCGTTATGGGCGATCGGCCACCACCACGTAGGGGCAAGGGTATTATCGTGCCCTTACATTGCCGTGTATGCAACTGAGAACCGCTATTTAGTTCAGCCTTCCTACTTCATACTTTTAGTGTAAAGGTGGGGCACCATCCGGCAAGTCGTTGAAGAATGAATCAATTGATGTCCTGTGTGGTGGGGGTGGCTTTGTCCCCTGGCGTTTGGCGGGTTGGGAAGCCACCTTTGGAGAAGAACTGTCCAATAAAGTGGGTTGTGGTTCAGTGATGGGTGGAAAGGAAGCCGACTCCAATTCAGCCGTCATCGTTTCGGTGACGGGTGCTACAGGAGGATTGGACGGCTGTGTCCCATTTGATTTACCCGTCTGATTCCATAGCATCATTCCCAACAAACCATCGACTAAGCCAGCCCCACTGCCACTACCGCTGACGGCGACATCTGGGACAACGCGCACGTTGCGATCGCCTATTACCTGCATCAACTGCAATGCGGTGTAACCTTGTGAACCTAAAGCTGTCACACCAGCACGGTAGGCTTCTGCTTTCGCATTTCCGGTTACCCGGATAGATTCGGCTTCCCCAGCCGCTTCCTTAACTCTGGCGTTCGCCTTCATTTCAGCAATTTTTACCCCTTGCTCAGACTTCACCAAGTCTTGCTGAATATCAGCGATCGCTGTTTCTCTAACCAATTGCTGACGCTGAGTCTGTGCCATTTGCTGCACATCATACGTCTTGCGTTGTTCCTCCGCAATCTTGCGATCGGTTTGCGTCGTCATCAGTTCAGCTGGCGGCAAAATATCCCCAATCAGGGTATCAATTGCCTGCACATCATAGGCGCGGATTGCCGCCTTGATATACTCAGCCGCTTCTGCCTGTCGCTCGCTGCGGGCGGTTAGGAAGTCTAGTACCGTGTAGTCTTGAGCCGAATTGCGGAAATAGTTGCCAATCGTCGGCTCTAACACATGGTCTACCAGATTTTGCATACTGCCAACGCGAGAAATCACCTTGGGTGCATCTAAAGCGCCTACATGAATAATCTGGGCGACTTCCAAATCAAAGGCGAAACCATCTGTGGAACGCACCGTGAGAGAAGAGAGTTTCGAGTCGTAACTGTGCCGTTCTGTTCTACCAGACCAGTTGAGCACAATGTTAGTCGTTGGCACCAACTCAACTTTCAAAATGCGGGTATTGAGTGGGTGTTTGCCGGGATAAAGAGGTGAAATCCACACGCCCTTGTGCCCCGGATTCACTAAATTTCCATGAGTAAAAGCCGCACCACTGACATCTTCTTGCGCCTTGCCGACATAAGAAATCACCACGCCGACATAGCCAATCGGAATTTCCGTCATGGCGACTTGCTCAACGCCGACAAACCAAGGATTCAAGTTCCAAGAACCTGAAAGTAGAACTTGTTCTTGTAAGCCTCGTCGCCCACCACCACTGATGAATTTTTGAGCATTCTGGAAACTGTCGTGGTCGGGGATAACTGAACCTGCGATTTCACCTTCTTCAATGGGGATACCGTCAAAGGTGGTGATAATGCCAACTTTGTCAGGAGAAATACTGTACAGCCGCAATAGCTCAGGTTTCATACCATGATGGCTAGCTTGGGCGGCGGTAATCACCGTGAACAAAGCGGTGTTGATACGGTAAGTTCCGGCAGTCAGGATGCCCAGCTGACGACCTTTTTCTCCACCTCCCTTGAGGAACTTACGGGCATCCTGAAAATTGTCGCAGGCGACAACTTTACCTAAGATGCGTTGTGGCGGAATGGAGGCACCGTCAGCGGCGACAATTAGGGCGATTTCACCTTGGGGGACGACAGTTAAAGGTTCTTTGCGAACGCTATATTGCCAAGGCCAATAACCCCAGTGCCAACCGGGGGCGAGGGTATCCGCTTGATATCCGGCTTCTTTATCCAGGGCAATGAGATGCCCTGGTGGTAGACCACGACCGGAAAGGGCAAATTTCTTAACAACAACCCCGACTTCTCGTTCACCAATAACAACCAGTCCTCCAAAGAACAGAGGGACACAGATAATCAGACCTCCCACCACAATGATGGGAATCAGGCCTCCAAGCTCGAAAAGCTGCATTGTCTGATATTGACTGCCATTAGTTTGCAGCTGGTCGCTAGGCGATGAGGTTTTGTTAAGCGGCGATAACACAGAGGCTGTTGCCTCAGGGTGGATTGGGTTGGTGTTAACGGCTATAGGTTCTGGTTTGAGTGCCGTTGAGGTCAATGAGGGAGTAGCGTGGGTGAGTGGAGTCAGCGTGGGTTTCAAACCTGCTCCTACTGAAGCGAATGCGACGGTGGCAAGGACTGAGGCGGCTAATTGCTTAAAAACAGGATTCTTGATGATAGTAGACTGCTGAAGCGATCGCGCCACGCGCACACTACGCGATCGCCCAAGGGGCACCAGCCAAGCTGAACGCACAAAAGCTGTCAAATTTTTCATATTTCCCTCTCTAGGAGGAAGCATTTGTCTCCAGCTTATCTAATTTGTTTTGCCTTTTGTGGAGTATTTAAGAGCGCAAGATTAAGCTACGCCTCAACCCTAAGCATTTCGTTCGGTAGTGCCCAGTGCTGAATCTGTTTGCTTCACTACTGGGCACTTAAGACTCTTCGGTGAAGTTGTGTGGTAGGATGCCGGCTTCCTGTAGAAAAAATCATATCATGAGGGTGTTGAAGTTGAAAAACAAATCAATTTCAACACTTTCCTCAATATTTAAAGGAAATCAACGCTATGAGTCTTGAAGACAAGTTGAAAGCCACTGCCAAAAATATCGAAGGCAAGATTCAGGAAGCTGTGGGAGAAGTGACGGGTGATCCAGAGACTAAAGCTCAAGGGAAAGCCAAGCAAGTTCAGGCTTCTGTTATGCACGCCGTAGAAAATGTGAAGGGAAAGATTGAAGAGGTGAAGGTAAGATCTAAAAAGGTACGTGAGGAGTGATTAGATTAGTTTTTGCTCAATTAAATCAATTTTCAGGGCTATTAACTTTAAGTAGTAGCCTTTTTTTAGTTATTCACTACAGTTGATAAATATCTTTTCAGGTTTTAGCTATTCTTCTCCTGCTCAATAGGTGACGCTTTAGAAAACCTATGACAGAATTGAACCACGCATTCTGATTAAAGGTTTAAGGGTGAAGTATGAAGGATGAAAATCTTCCTACTTCATGGGCTGGACGGAGATTTAAGCTCCCATCAATATGCGTACCACTAAATTTGGGTGGGGAATCAAACCCAATAAGTGTTTATACTTCATCCTTCATCCTTCATCCTTCATCCTTCATCCTTCATCCTTCATCCTTCACACTTCATACTTCATACTTCATATTTTTTAGTGAGTAGCTTATGAAATTTGAAATCTGGGGTTTAGAACAGCTGCCACAGGATAAAGGTTCCTACTATCGCGTTCGGGTCGAGGAAAAAAGTACCTTGCACATCGAAGACGCCTTGAAGTTAAAGGAACGTGTTCTGGTAA
>DATNPI010000261.1:0-20577 GCA_036703325.1 Coleofasciculaceae cyanobacterium | reverse complement strand
CGCCTGTCAATTTCGTTCCAGCGCCAATCTAACTTGACCTTTCGACAACCTAACGCATCCAGCTGGGTGCCAATGGTTACCCGATTATCTGGATCAGGAGCCTGTTCAGTTATATGGACAACTTCAAGCACTCCAAACTGCTTCTCCTTATCCTGAAGCTCGGACCACCCCCCTTGATCAAAACCAATAACAGAAGACGTATGAGCCCAAACAGGTTTGTTTCTCGTTTGAAAGTACAACATGTCGTCAATCCCAGTTACGAACTGACCCAAATGCTTGAGAAGATCTTTAGGAATTTCCCGACGCCGAGCGGCCTGAAGCAGAAGTTGCACAGACCTCACAGCCTTCGATTGGTAATTCTTTCCATTTGGGAAAAGAAATCGTAGAGGATTTAGCTTGTATACGCTATTCCTGGGAAACAGTGCGGCATTGATGTTCAATAACTGCTCACGGTGCATGACTTCTTCAGTCAGGGCGAGTTTGGCTATAACTTGTGTGCCCCGCACGCGCCGCATATCGTACAAAGCCATTGAATCAAAGATCTGTGGGTTCGAGGGGAGAAGTAGACCAGAGCGAACCATAGGATGGTCCATGAAAAACCTTCCAACCACATCGTTCTGGTTGCCTAATCCTGTCTTCTGAGTCTTGTCCGAGAGCAACAACAAACGCGCATTCTCAATACCACCAAGGGCGATAATAAATTGCTTCGCGCTAACCCAAAACTGGCGAGCCGGCAAACAACCTACTCGCACACGGGTCACCGTCTTAGCCACTTCATCCGTCTCTAGCTCTACCGCCGTGGCATGGATATAGATGGTAATGTTACTAGCTTGCTCAAGCTCGTGACGGTAGTCATGGATGAAGATGTCACGAGGTCCGAACTGAAACATTTTAGAGGTAACCCGGTTACCCGTGAAGGCTAACTGAGGACTCTGTTCATCCTCCCAGTCTGATGGGTCATAGGTATAAGGTCCGATTTGGCAGGTAGCCTGGGCACGCTCATAAAACGGATCAAGGTGAGATTTACTAAACGGCCAACCACTGTAGGGTACCCCGTCCCGCTTTTCAAAATCGATCGGGTCTAGAGGAACATACCTGACGCCACGTTGATTGTCTCCAATGTCAATACCCCAGCGGTGAGCCGTGCCACCAAACTCACGATGGCGCAGATGTACGGCTCCTGGGTATTCACCGGCAAACCGTTCACCCTCCTCCGCCGCTAGGGACTGAATGTCGTCATTCGGCTCAAGTCCGCCAGATTCCAGCAGACAGACTCGAAAGTTCTGTCCAATCAATTCACGCGCCAGAGAGACTCCCGCCGGACCCGCCCCAACAATGCAAACGTCAGTCTCAATCGTTTCGTTTGTGGGTAACGTGCGTGCGTCAATTAGCATAAAAAATTTACCCCAGTAAGGATTCTTTAGACATCTTTAAGAACAAGAAAGATAAGCAGACCTTTCTAGCTCTCAGTTCCTCAATAGCTAATTCAGGTATACTCTACCGATGACTGATATCAAAACCGACAAATTACTGAGATTTCTATGAGAAAATACTGAACTTTTCAGACGGTTTTTCTTTCATCTATTTAACAACTTATAATAGACCAACATTCCAACTGGCAAATAACTTCATCAACTCTTTTATTTTCTGGCTGTTTCTTTTTTTGAAATCTTTAACTTCTAACTCTATACCACCTAGATTTATTTTGTGCTGTTACCCCCAAACAATTTTAGATTTATTGTCTTGATGTAGTGCTCAATTGACACTCCACCCCCTAGAAGGAGGTGGGCTTGCGCTCTGCGTGATTTCTTTGACACTCCCCGCCCTATAAGTGCGGGTGCGACTCGTTCGCTAGAAACCAATACTAGCAATAGATTGAGGGATTAGCGGCAAGGAGCCACAGGAGCGAAAGCTCTATGAACCTTGACAACTCAATGTTCGTGTAGGTGAAATTCCTACCCCTTGTGGTGACAAGGTGAAAGCGTATCCCCATCTGGAGACTGACTCTCAAAGGATGAAGCGGGATGAAACGGAGGTATCTGATAGCCCAAATCGGAAACCCTTCTAGCAAAGTTAGGTACGGATAGCTATCTAATTCACGCTTAACTCTTCGTAAATAGGAACTAGCCAAATCAGGCTGACAGGCTAGACCAAAAGGTAAAGGTTGTGGGCTGTATAAAACGTCCCTATACAGCATTCACCCAGAGAGTACTCTCAGCAACCCGGAGAACAGTGAAGTCCTAACCCTAACGCAACAACGAACATTGGGAACGAGATAACCTTCTTGTGTGGTTCTCTGGCGGCAGGTCGATACCCCAGAGTAGGTGTCAAACCGGATACCCCAGAAGGCAGGATTGGTTAAGAAGCTAAAGCCTTGGGTAACGCCAAGGATATGCAGACGTAACCACTACAGATTGAAAGATAAAGTCCATTAGTAGAGTTCAAACGTCATGAGCCAATCGCTAAAACCGATTAGGTATGAATGGAAAGATATTCCCTGGAAACACATCCAGGTGAAGGTCTTTAAGCTCCAACGTCGAATTTATCGAGCTTCGCTGAGTGGAGATGTCAAACGAGTTCACAGACTCCAACGGCTTCTGATGAAGTCCTGGTATGCCAGATGCTTGGCAGTTAGACGAGTAACCCAGGATAACCGGGGTAAGAAAACTGCTGGAATAGATGGGGTTAAATCTCTTACTCCAGCCCAACGCCTTCAACTGATTAACTCAATGGATTTCAAGTCCAAAAGCAAAGCAGTTAGAAGGGTTTGGATTCCCAAACCTGGTAAAGCTGAAAAGCGACCCTTGGGTATCCCGACGATGCACGACCGAGCGTTACAGGCACTTCTCAAAATGGCACTTGAGCCAGAATGGGAAGCAAAATTTGAGCCAAACTCTTACGGCTTTCGACCAGGACGTTCTGCCCATGATGCCATCGAAGCAATTTTTACGGCAATTGCTCAGAAATCCAAGTTCGTCTTAGATGCGGACATTGCCCAGTGCTTCGACAAAATCAACCATAAAGAGCTACTGAGGAAAATGAATACCTTCCCCCTAGCAGGTAGAGTCATTCGAGGATGGCTCACAGCGGGTGTGATGGATGGAAATAATTTATTTCCCACATCCGAAGGAACTCCGCAGGGAGGGGTGATTAGCCCGTTATTGGCAAATATCGCCCTACACGGGCTTGAAACATTTATTCTCGACCAATTTCCCCAGATTAAACACGGGCAAAGTTGGAAGCCACAGATAATTCGGTACGCCGATGACTTTGTGGTTCTGCATCCTCAATTAGAGGTAATCGAGAAATGTAAATCCCTAATCTCAGAATGGTTGACCACATTAGGGTTAGAACTAAAGCCCAGCAAAACACAAATAGTTCATACACTCCATCCCGTAGGGGAGAAAAAGCCAGGGTTTGATTTTCTCGGTTTCAACATCAGGTCATAGGAGAAATTAAACTGCTAAGACACAATGAAACCCCCATCCAACGCCATACGAAGGTCAAAGGAACGGCATCCCCTTACGATGGAAACTGGACTTACTGGAGTAAAAGAAGGGGTTCTTACCCTGGAATCAGCACCAAAGTCGCAACCGCTCTTAAGCGGCACAAAGGCAAATGTGCTGAATGTGGACTTCATTTCCATCCGGACGACGCAGTTGAAATTCATCACCTTGATGGAAATCATCGCAACAATAAGATGGAAAATTTGACAGCTATCCACCGTCACTGCCACGACCGGATACACGGTGGAAAAGGCAATCTCTCAACTCAACTAAGTACCTATGCCAAGGGTCAATCTGGAGAGGAGCCGGATGAGCGGAAACTCTCACGTCCGGTTCTGAAGCCGAGCATGGGGGGCGACCCCCATGCTTAGGTTAACGGCTTGTATCCCATTATTTTGGTCAAAATAGGTTCACCAAGTAGCTACCTGTCATAGGCAAGCGATCGCACGCGTGGTAGTTACCAAGGCATTGGAGTGTCAAGCGTTCACATCTTTTAGCGCTTCATCCAGCAACACCCGAACAATTTCCGCCTTCTTCTTACCTGTCCTTGCCGCCAAGATGGATAGCTTCCGGTGCATTGACGCTGGTAAATCGACCGTGAAGCGCACCGTGGCCTCTTTTGGTGGAGTTTGAAACTTATCCATCAACGGCGAGGTGTTTGGTGTTTCCTCATCATTAGGTGAGGGTTGTTCTGGGGGAAGCTCAGATGGTATCTCTTCCGATGAAGGCTCTTGATCGCTCCCCTGCTGTTTCTCACCATAGATGAACTGCTGCGCTAGGGCATCAGCCAGAGGCTTCCGACTTTTTCTAGGACTCATAACAAAAGCAATATTTCTTTGAACAATCGCTCATATTCCCGTGCTGACTCCTCAGCTGGGCGACCGGGTAAATCCCAAACCGTTGCGGACTGCCCAGAGGTGTCTGCTAGAGCCTGTTTTTGATGAATCACCGTCTTGAGCATTGTCACGTCTTTTGTTTGGCTCAAAAGTGCGTAGGCTTCATCCTTGAGCTTGGTACCTTTCACGGCTCTGCTCAAAAACACCGCCGCGGATGGCGGCCCCCCTCTAACGGACTGAGCTTGCTTGATTAACCTCACAGCATCAGAAGCCGATCGCAAATCAACGCCAGTGGGCTGTACCGGAACAATCGCTAGGTCAGTACGAAACAGAATCGCTCTAGTCGCTTCCGCTAAAGAAGCCGGACCATCAACGATAAGCGGATTAAACTGTCCCGCTAGCTCTGGTATCTGCTCTAGCAAGTCATCGGGTGTCTGCACCACCTTATAGGGAATTTGTGACTCCATGCCTGACAACCACTGTGAGCTTGACTGCTGGGCATCAGCATCGACCAACAGCACTTTCTTCTTCTTCTTGGTTGCTAGCCAGTAGGTGAAATGTACTGCTGTCGTCGATTTCCCGCAGCCCCCTTTTTGATTGATCAGGGCAATGATGGTCATACAAGTGTACTTACTGCATTACTTAATGCATTATGGCAGTACTGCTCACGCAACAGCAAGTTAAGTGGCTGTACATCGCGGTCAAACCGCCCCCATCAGTTCATTGCAATGACGAATAGCCTCAAGTAAGTTCCCATGGGGGAAAAAGGCGATCGCGCCTTCACCCCGGAAGGTATAGACTAGAGCTGTCCTCTGGACGGGCATGAAGGTAGCGCCCGGTGATTGTAACACTTGAATGTCCAAGAGTTTCAGCGACCAGATGAATTTTTGCGCCCCGCTCCAGAGCATGAGTAGCGTGGGCATGGCGTAACCAGTGGGGTGAAACGTTGCCCTTAATACTAGCCCGATTGGCTGCTGCTCTCACAATCTGATGCACTCGTTCCCGCGTCAAGTGACCGGAGTGACCGCTCTTGCGGCTGCGGAACACGGGTTCCTTGTCTGTCGCATCTCCCCGGAGATGCATGAGTTCTACCCACAACGACGCGGGAAGTAAAATACTGCGGGTTTTGGACCCTTTGCCCAAGACAGTGACCTGTCCGTTATTGCCCCGACGCTGTAAATTGCTCCATGTCAACTGGCACAGCTCGGAAGCTCGTAACCCGGCTAGGTACAATAGCCTCAAGATTGCCCGATTTCTTGGGTTTGTCTCCAGGGCAATCATCATCTGGACTTCCAGCTCGGTCAACAGCCGTTCGTTGAGGGTATCCGGTGCTTCCGGGAGTTCGACTAACGCTCCAACATTCCGGGGCAACACCTCGCTTTTGTTACCAAACGAGATGAGGGAGCGGACAGCCGCCATAATGGTACGCTGGGTACTTTTGGCAAGACCCTGCTCTTCTAAAGAAGCTGCAAATCCCTGGACTTCAGCGAGGGTAACCAGGTGCAGGGGCTTTCCCACAAAGGAGATAAAGCGCATGGCATAGAGGCGGTAATACTCTTGGGTACGGGAACTTTTGCCGTGCAGCCACAAATTCACTAATTGCTCAGTAGCTGATACGGCTGTTTGTGTCGCCAGCTTGTTCATCTCCACCTCCCGCACGCTCATCATACTCTGCTCAAGTACGAAAGAGATCGCACTGGGGGGTAAAGATTTGACTTTATTTACTTATTGTGAAATTGGGCGGTGGGCTCTTTCGTGTGACCACTCCCAAAAAACGGCATCAAAAGATTGTCTAAATAGAAAAAAGCGTTTTTTGTCAAGGCGAAAAGCCTAAGAGTACCCATCAGGGTACTCTTGTCTCAAACTTTCAGAAACTCAAATTAAAAGCTTGTAGACCAATTATGTAAACAACTTCAGTCAAGTCAACAAAAAACTCACGGCTTGACGACTACACTACCAAGGAAATTTTAGAACCATGCAATCTTCAACTCAGCTTAAGCCTATCCGTTCTCTGCCGACTCTGCGTCGTGATAGCACAGGAGAAGATGTCAAATACCTGCAACGCCTCCTGAATCAGGTTAGCTTCTCTCTAACCGTTGATGGAATTTTCGGTGCGCGCACCGAAGCGGCTGTCCAGCAATTCCAAAAGAGCCATAATTTGGTAGTAGATGGAATTGTTGGTCCAAAGACCTGGAGCGCGTTGTACTTCGAGCTTAATGACTAAGAAGCTACTAGCTGCTCAAGCCAATTAACCAAGTTTTAATAGCTCATTAAAACCCACAAGAACTTCCTGTTTTTTCCATTCTCTCAGCTCATCACAATTATTGAAACCACCAAAGTACCCTTTAGAGTACTTTGGTTTTTGTCATTGGAAATTGCTTAATTAAACAGTAGTTATCTGGGTTCATAAATGGCTTGCTGATTCAACCGCTACTCCCTTGAAATTGAGCCATTAACCAAGCAACTACCTGAGATTGATCGGTTTGGCGAGAGCTCGGAGACAATCTCTTTGAATTGCTCCCAAGTTGCTGTAATCCATTCATCAGTTTTTATTGGGGTTTTTAAAGTATTCATATTTTTATAGTCGAGCGGGCAAGGTTGTAGGGGCACGATATTATCGTGCCCTTACCGTGTAGTCTACGCACCTGAGAGCCGCTATAAACCCACCCCGAATACTCAATTACTTAATTACTGGATTACTTACTGCATCACTGCATAGTCAGTAGCACTTTTATCAGCTGCTGTACAGGGCTGGCTTTTGTCTTGACCCTGAACTCCTGATGACTACACTGATCTCCACACTGGGGGGTTACTGTATTGGTTTTGATGAACTCAGCCTCAAAACCTCCCAAGAGGGGAGACGTAGCTATAGCGAGAACTACAGCTAAGTGAGTTCTCATGCGGGTTTTACGCACTATTAAAGTGCTAGAATGGTTTCTATAAAACATCAAAAAAAGCGTGGTCTGCAAACCACGTATAAGGTGTACAAAAAGAAATACTTGCGCTGTCTTTGGAGCTAGGCAAGACTAGCCCTCGGCATCGCCATTTTGCCAGAGTTGGGAGAAAGCTTCACTGGCAATTTTTATATTTCTATCAGAAATAGCCTAGCATTTCTAAAGCAACTTTTTGAGGAGAAAACTATATTTTTTTGACATCAATTCACTCCCAATGCTCCCAATGTCACGAATGAAACACTTGTTAGTCACCTATGTAACACCTGTTATTATTTAAATATGTAACTAACAAGTTTTACCCCTAAAACTGATATCTTTAGAAAACTAATATCTATACGCCATAACAGGCTTATAGCAAGGGAATACAGTTTTTTATATTGTTACTGAATAGCAGATTTTTCAGGTATCAATTCTGAAGCTTTGGATGTAAAAATTCGAGCTATAACGAATTGTTACATCCACTGATCCGGTAACTACTTCTTCGCCGACTTCTTTGCAGACTTCTTCTCAGACTCAGACTCAGATTCTGGCTCTGGCTCTGGCAACGTGCGAATGAACTCTCGCAGAATGTCAGTCATAGTTCTGCCTGTACGCTCACTGAGCGCTTGTATGCGCCTGTACTCCACATCAGGCAGCTTGAAGGTTATTCTCTTCTGCTCGGTTGCCATAGTCGTCCGTCTAGTGTACAGTCAATGTGTAATGAGTGTGTAATTGATGTACAGCCTATGGAGCAGACTCAGAGCAAGTGAACAGCTCTAAAGTCTGCGCATCTGACGTGGAATCAAAAGCGCCTGGGAGAGCAATTCAGCCGAGCTCAGGACAGAACTTTTGCCACGTCAAAGTAAGTCGGAGCAAGGCATACCCGCTCGACAGCAGTAACGCCGTAACTCTGACCCCAGATCAACAACCGTCCAGCCGCAGGCAAACCGCGTCTGGCACAGTCCATCATAAGCATAAGCCCGTAAACACTTCTAACCCAAGCTTCCCACCAGCACTTTCCTCTAATTAACATGAAGAATAGTTGTACTGGCTCACTCCCCCAGAAACCCCACCCATGTCAGCATTGCCATCGACAGTTCCCAGCAGAATTTCCCCAACCGAAATTCTGGTTCAGTCAACTAGTGGAAGGCTCCTACACAGACGATGAAACAGGAAGAAACTACCGCCGCCTCGGCGTCGTCGTAGGACTGACCCTAAACCTTCTTTTGTTGGAGTATTCCAGGCTGGGTTTACTTCGTCAAATTTCTAAGCGAGCGATGGTGGCACTCCTCAACTTCCATTCATAGATGAAGTGAGTGAGTCAGACTTGCACCTAGTCTTGTTCAGTTGAGGAGTCAGCAACATCGCACATCACCTACCATGCCGCCTACCCTCAAAGCGCGTTAATCCGCAACCATGACCAAAACCAAAATCCACCTGCTGACCGTCATCCAAGGACTAATCCTGCTCGTGTACGAAGACGCCCACGGACACCAGTTTGAAGCACTCACCCCAAACGGTGAAGTCTACCATCACAACGGAGTCTATTACAGCGCTTCCAGTGCAAAAGCAAAAGGCAGACTGTGGATTCAGCAATTGACGAGTATGAGTGAGGACTTTTAAAACTAAGGGCTTGCCAGCGCAGATCCAATTAAAGATAGCCTCCCTTGTCTTCGGGAGGTTGGCGGGATCTACGAAAGATAAACATTCCCAACCGAGATGTATTGAGCACAGAGCGTTCGATCTTCCTTCCCCACAACCCCTAGATTAAGTACTTACTTCATTACTTAAAGCATTAATGCAGTACTGCATTAAAGACTACCTACAGGATCTACAACCATGAATTATTTGTTACTGAATCACAAAAAAACCATAATATTATCTGCTATGCTGTTATCACAACACTCAGCAAGACATAACGCATTTGAGAACTTAAATGATGGCAAATGTCCAGAAGCAACAAATGCTAGAAAGGGACGACTATCTCAGGTTTCGATTGCCTGAAGCACTAAAGGAGAGATTTAAGCTCTATTGCTACCTGAAGGGCATCACCATGTCAGACACCGTCAGGGAGATGATTGAAGAAGTTCTCAGAAACGAGGACTTAGAAAAACTGTTACAGGAAAAACTGTTGCAGGAAAAGAAAAGAGATAACGCCAAAGAGGAAGACCTGGAGTGAGTTAACGCTCCCCCAACAAATAGAAGCTACCGAGTCCATACGAGGAGATTCTACAGACGATCGCAGCACTCACGCGATCGCAACCCAACTTAGTCTGACACAAGAGCGTCCCACAGCGTTTGTTTTCTTTTTCCCGCTTCTCGAGTGCCAATCATGCATCTCGCTTGCCTGGACAACGTGCCGAATCAGGGAAAAATCCCAATCTTATCCTTACTTATCTCGTAGGCACAGGAGCACAAATCTCTATCCTCATAGAGTTTCCCAATAGAACTTGCGCTCAAGAGAAAAAATTCCACCCTTGGGCTTGTTCTCTCACAAACTGTCTTACTCCCCTGAGATTAACAATAGGAGGCAAAACAATGAAAAGCCAAAAGTAGAAACTAGCCACAAAGTTAAAGGCCGGCGCTCCCTCTGTTCCTTTTCCCCAACAAAGCAGCAACCAGCCCTGTAAATGAAAGCACCCACGCAGCTAAGAACTGAACGTGGACACCTCCAATGTATGAAACTTTCTGTACTTAATTCTACCTCAAGACTGGGTAGAGTATCCAGCCTCACCGCTACGAATGAGGCTCAGGAAGATTTCCACGACCAACCCAATACACCAACGTCTTCCAACCGTCTCTCTACATTCCACAGTTGGAACAGACTTTTCGGGCTTAGCCGCTTATTAAATTCAATTGCAAACATAAACCCCAGGCGGTTGCAACGCCCAGGGTCTAATAAATTACAGATCCTACTGCCATGATTACAGATCCTAGCAATCAGATCAACCCAACTCAGCAAATCTCCTCCTCTGAGCGCCAAGAGGTTATCGACTGGCTCGTTGCTCACAACTACCCAGCGCTACCAGTAGCACCCGCTCAATCCCCATGGCAGTATCACAAGGTCGTTCCGGCTTACCCAGAACGAGGTGTGTGGTCACACTGTCCGATCACAGTTGGAAAGACGCGCCATGGCGCGTCTCTCCAGCCGATACCGCTTTACACCGGCAAAAATCCATCCTATTTAGATAGCACTGGCGTCCCTCATTTACTAAATCATCGGCAGTATCAGAATCGGCTCCCATCCCAAGAAGAGCTTCATGTCTGGTTTGCCCATCGGAGCAACGGTGTAGGGACGCTGGGAGGTTGGAACTCTTGCATCTGGCTCGACTTTGATGTCAAACAGTTCCCATCCCAACAGGAGTGCGACGCTGCTGTTTGTTCGATTCTCTCTTCCCCCGAACTCCAAGAGACATTCATTGAGCGATCGCACTCAGGCGGTTGGCGAATCGGCGTCAAGGTTAAACACAAACCCAACTTCACCAACTTTTCCCTGACTCCAGGCGGTTCTCATGTTGGCGAAGCACTTTTTGAAGGACGCTTTACCGTATTAGCTCCCACGATTGGGCCATCGGGTAATCCCTATCAGTCAATCCGCCGCACCTTGCCAGTGGAAGTGGAGTCTTTGGAATCCATTGGCATCTATTCCACCAAAAGGGAGAAAAAGTGCGTTGTAGGAAGGATAAAGGATGAAAAAACTCTTCATACTTCATCCGTTACACTTGGGCCTTCTGTAGGCAGTATCCCACTGGAATTGTTGGGCAACGACACCAGCCGCGACATTTTAGGCGGTAATTGTCCAACGGGCGATCGCTCCTCCGCTCTGACGACAGCTACCCAAGAATGGTACGGTTGGCAGAACTTTTGCACCGAAAAGGGTATCAATATTCTTGGCGATGCCGTGACACTAGCTCATCAGGCTGGCTCATTGCTGGGATTGGACACTGACCGGATTAATCGCATTCTTCATACGATTGACTCTCTTCAATGCCATCCAGCAGCACTTTACCGTGGTGGAGAGGAGAGTTGCTGGCAGAAAATCCACCGACTGGATAAGGCCACGTTTGAAGCGAAATGTCCCGCCCATATCAAAGCAGAATTGGTCAGTGGTCAGTCGTCAGTGGTCAGTGGCAATGCCTTGAAACAACGGACAACGGACAACGGACAACTGACAAGCCAGATCAAGGACATCCTGATTCAAGACTTAGCACCATCAGAACTGCAAACCGCCAAAATCCGCCTTAGAACAAACAATCCTGGGGTATCAGAACGGGAGATTTCCCGACTATTTGAAGCCATAGAGCAAGAGCTGGAGCTTGAGGAGTCAAGAAGCGATCGCCGCTCTGAGGTAGACAACCTCCTCAAACTAGGCGACCAATCCCTCAACCTCTCCAAGTTTCTCCCCGCGGACTTAGCTCAACCGCTCAAAGAATTGGCACAAGGACTCAATATCCGTCCTGAAGTTTGTCTCACATTACTGCTGGTAGCCGCTTCAAGTCTCCACAAAACACAGACAGAGCTTGTAATTCACAGAAGTCACGGTTTCAGCGTCCCGCCTACCATCTTTGCTGGGTTAGTGTCCGAGTCCGGGCAGAAAAAATCCCCACTACTCAAGGCAATCATCAAGAAACCGATGGCAGTTCTCCAACGGGAAAAACGAGAAGCCTTTCAAGAAGCTTATGCGTTGTACGAAAAAAACATTGCGAACTGGGACAAGTGTAATTCAGAGGAGCGTTCATCTAAATTCCCAGAGGGCAAACCTAAATTACCTCAGCAGCGGCTTTATTACTTCACCAATGCCACCGGAGAAGGTCTCCTTTATCAGTTTCAAGCTCATCCAGATAAGGCACTCCTGGCTCTAGTCGATGAACTGGTGGGACTGTTTGCTTCTCAAAACAAATATAGCGGGGGTCGTGGAAGCGATCGCCAAGACATTCTCTCCGCTTTCGACGGTACTGGAGCCACGGTCTTACGCGCCACGGGTACCAAAGCCGATATCGATGGGCTGCTTCTCTCAATCTGCGGCACTATCCAGCCAGAAGTCCTCAAGCGACTGATGAGAGATTGCTCAGATCCAGATGGACAGTGGGCACGGTTCCTGTTTGTCAATCAGCCTCTGGCAGCTGCCATACTAGCCGATGATGATGGCTCCTGCGTAGACCTAACCGGGCGTCTATTAGATTACTACCGTGCTATTGATCGGCTCCCAACGATGGAATATCGGCTATCGCGAGAGGCGTTCAAGCGTTATCAACCAGTCTATAACCAGCTAGAGCGGCTGCGGGTTTCCCATCCCAACCCAGGCATGAGAGCCGTCTATTCCAAAATGGAGGGTTACATCGGGCGGCTGGCGCTCAATCTCCATGTCCTCCATGAACTCTCCCGCGGTAAGACTCGACCCATGGAAGAAATCCCGCTTTCTATTCTTGAGAGGGCGATCGCACTGGCTAAGTTCTACATCGGTCAAGTCAAGCTCATCCACGCTACCTGCGCGGCAGAACTGGGCGAGATAGCTCCCCACTTAGCAAAGATTGTGGAACTCTCTAAACGGATGGACGCCACGACTCGCAATAGCTGGATTAAAGCCAAGGTAGTCCAAAGCGGTTACGATAGCCGCCACCGTCCGCGACCCGATGCAATCCGCTCTTGGTTCAGAGAGTTAGAGGCGTTGGGCATTGGCTCAACGCGTGGGGCAGGAATCCGGCTGGAATACTCTTGGAAATCACCCGACCTCATAATTGATGAACCCGACCCCCCGCAGAGGCGAAAAGTAGATAAAATGGATAAAAGTGGAGAAAAGTGGATAACCTATCCACCGACTGAAACAACGCAAAATCAATGCGCTGCCACAAGAGTGGAGAAAGTGGATAACTCTACCCATCTAATTAACTTGGGTTTACCGAATTTAGATTTGGGATTGAGGGACGGTAATAAAAAGCTGTCGCCACCTGACGCGCTGCACTGGGAACTGGGAACTGGGCAAAACGCAGAGGGAGAAGAGAAGCACCGGAGCTCATACGAGGAGGTGCAGGGGGAGAGTTTCTCCTCTACTTCCCCTGCCTCCAATTCTCAATCCCCAATTTCCAATTCCCCCGATTCTCTGGAGATAAGCCACTCTACTTATCCACTTTCTGGCTGCGATGACGGTATAGCGTCACCCCAGGTGGTGGAGACAATATCCACTTTTTCTCCACCAGTAGAATCGGTCTCCACTTTTCTGGATTTAGAGGAGCCAGATGGGACAATTCCTAGAACTGTGTTTCCTCAGAATCAGCGTCAGGAGACGATAGGTTTTGCTGCGAGATCTGGGGTAAACGTTGGATGGAAGGTTGTCATCAGTGCCACCGCATCTCCCCAGAATCTTGGTATTTCTGATAGCGAAGTGGACGAGCAACGATCGACGGAGTATTGCCAAGCTGCTCTGTCAAACTCGCCCAAACCTACTCAATGTCAATCTGGTGTTGAGTTCCTGCCTCATCAAGTCTCAGAAACATCGGGTTTTTCCGATTCTCCACCGGCTGACACGGTCGAGCTAACCGCCGAAGGTAAATCCTTGGTTTCTGGAGACTCTACTCAATGTCACCAAACCCAGACAAGTCACAACTTACCCAAAGCTGAAGGAGAGCAATTAAAGGTGGGCGATCACGTCCATTGGTCGAACTGCCCTATTCATTGTGAACGGTTCGCCCCGTTTGAAATCATGAGCCTAGATGGCGATTATGCCAAGCTTGACCTGTTCGAGAAGCCAGTGCGGCTAGCAGAGCTGCACCCAATACGGTTTAGTTAGGGTTCCGATAGGTTGAGTGCCGAGTGCTCCCCCAGAAAATTCTGAAACCAACATAGGGTGAGACTTACCAGAATCCCCTAGGCTGGTTTTACGAGAGAAAGTTTTGGAGGGTAAGCAGCTTTTACCATCAAGGGTTAGAACTGGTGAAGCTGGGAGAAAGCTGTAAAAAGCTACTGGTGGATTGTTCCATCAGGCATTATTGCCCCACTAAGAAAAGCTTCTGTTAGGTCTACCTCACTCAGGTCTACACCTTTGAGGATGGCTCCAGTCAGATCGGCTTCCTGTAAATTAGCACCACTCAGTTTTGCCTCGCTCAAGTTACTACCAGCGAGACTTGCTCCCCAAAGGCAAGCGCCTTCCAGATTGGCTCCTTCTAGATTGGTCTCACTGAGGTTTGACCCCCATAGCTCTGCCTTACTAAGGTTTGCCTTGCTTAGGTTTCCTTTACTTAGGTCGGCTCCACTCAGAGCTGTCCCACTCAGATCTGCTTCTTGGAGTGACACGCCAGGAGCAATTAAGTACGCCCCAGACTCGGTGGGGTCAAACCCTTCAGGAAATTGAGTCACTTCGTTGTAGAGTGCTCCTTGAAAGTTGGCTGCCTCAAGGGTAGCGAAGCGGAGATCTACCCCAAATAGATTGACCTTACTCAAATTAGCTCCATTCAGGTCGGCTCCACTCAGACTTACGCCTTGAAGTGACACACCAGAAGCAATTAAGTACGCGCCGAGTTCGATGGGGTCAAACCCCTCAGGAAATTGGGTTGCAACGTTTACGAGTGCTTCTTGAAAGGAAGCGCCCTCAAGAGTGGCGGAGTGAAGATCCACCCCAAACAAATTTGCCTTCCTCAAATCCGCCCCCCTCAAATCCGCTCCCCTCAAATCCGCTCCACTGAGGTTTACTCCTTGAAGTGAAACACGAGGGGCAATTAAGTACGCGCCGAGTTCGATGGGGTCAAACCCCTCAGGAAACTGGGTCACTTCGTTGTAGAGTGCCCCCTGCAAGTTTACCTTTACAAGGTTAGTGGAGCCCAGATCTACTCCAAACAGGTTTGCCTTACTCAGGTTGGCTCCACTTAAGTCAGCTCCCCTTAGCTCAGCCTGCCATAGGTCGGCTCCACTTAGATCAGCTTCCCTCAATTCAGCTTCACTAGCTTTAGCCTCCCACAGTTGGGTTCCACTTAACTTGGCTCCACTCAGATTGGCTTTCTCTAGGGCGATTCCGAACAAGTTGGCCTGACTTAGATCGGCTTTCCTCAAGTCAGCTCCCTGGAGATCTACTCCACTGAGGTTGGCTTTACTGAGGTTGGCTCCTCGAAGTGACACGCCTGGTGCAATGAAGTATGCTCCTGCCGAGTTAGGTTCAAAATTTTGAGGAAACTGAGTTGTTTCGTCGTAAAGTGCTTCTTTGAGATCTATCTCTAGAAGGTTAGCTCCAGCGAGATCGGCTCCAAATAGGTTGGACTGCCTCAAGTCAGCTCCACTCAAGTCAGCTCCACTCAAGTCAGCTCCACTCAAGCAAGTTCTGCTGAGATTAGCTTCTCTCAAATTAGCTGCCTGGAGGTTTGTTTTCCACAGGTCAGCCTGACTCAAATTAGCACCATTGAGATTGGCGCTACTCAGGTCTATCCCACTCAGGTTGGCACCCGTGAGAGAAGCGTTAGGAGCAATTAAATAGGCTCCTGCCGATTCGGGGTCAAAATTTTGGGGGAACTGAGTTGCTTCGTTGTAAAGTGTGGCTTGAAGGTTTGCTCCATCTAGAAGTGCACTACTCAAGTTAGTCTCGCTCAGATTGGCTCCACATAGAAGTGCCCTACTCAAGTTGGCTTCACTCAGGTTGGCTCCGAATAGATCTGCCCCAGTAAGGTTAGTACCAGTCAAGTTAGCCCCACGCAGGTTAGCTCGCCATAAAGTTACTCTTTTGAGGTCTACCTTACTCAAGTTGAGTCTACTTAAGTCGGTTCCACTAAAATCTCTTTCCCCTACGGCATATCGCTCTCTTATTTCGTCTGCATCCATATCATTGACCTTACCGTTTCGGTATAACAGGGGGGCTCCAGTGGTTTTTTAAGATGATATTTTTGAAGAAACTTCCGGCTCTAAAGCCCAGACTACATAACTTTTTTCTGTCTTAGTAATGACCGTTTTCTGAGTTCTATGACCAAGCTTCGCTATGGTTTCTAGAGCCTTCTCCTTAGTTTTTTCGGATCTGAAAAAGCTGTAGTACTGCTCATCGACAAGAATTGCCAATAAGCGCCGTTCTAAATGGGGTACCTTAATCCTGCAAGTTTGGTACAGAGTTCGCGATTCTAGGATTTTACTGAAGGCTAAGTCTGAATCCTGAGCGGCAGGTTGAGAGCTGACTCTAGATGATTCCCAGATCAACTGATTTTCCTGAGGTACTTGAGACGAGTTCAGTTTTTCAAGGGTGGCAGACAGCTCTATGGTCTGATGCGGGATAGTTGGTTGAGGTAAACCCAGTTGAGTGAAATTAACAACTTGTTCAGGAGCATCAACAACAACGTCCTGAGCTTCAGTCATTGTGTTAGGAGCGTGCTGAGATTGACTCCTGAAAATCTCATTCTGCAAGGGACGGTCTATTGTCGAAGCTTCTGGTCGATAGTCGGGCCGTTCTAGTGCTTCTCGCTGGCCTTGCTTTTCCAACGAAGTTGGTTGTACGTTTGGCAGCTGCTCTTGGAGCATTGCTGATTCGCGATAGGCTTGCCATCTCCTATTTACCTCGACGCTAGCAATGCCAGCTCCCACGCTGACTACGATCGCAAATCCGACATAGGGAATTGCGATCTCTTTATGTTCACCATTAAAGATTGGTTGAATTTCGATGGGTTGATCTTCGCTATTAAAAATGGGCGGTAGTTCGACGACCACCGATTCTGATTTGATTAAAGCAAACGGTAAGGTCAAGGCAGAAAAGACAGCACTAGAGATAAATACTGCGGGGAGTAAAATGTTGCTGAGGGGGACATTGGTCATATTCAACCGCTCCAAGCCGTGAATTAGGAAACTGGCGCGTGAACTCTCCAAGGGCAGTAGCGCACTCCTAAAATTTAAAAAATTGCACCTTGATCACACATTCCACATTTGCGCAGGCACATCGGGATGATTTCTACTTTTTCTCTGATTGAAATCCTTGCTTCGTATTCATTTACGAACTGCTCTCGCTTCTCTCGAATCACCCTAAAAATTGTTCTTAATTAACAATCAATATTGATTTCTGCTCGGCTCCAGAAGCCATGCGACAAGTAGGTAGGCACCAACAAACACAACTAGGGGGCTCAAGAGTAGAAAGTAGCCCGTATAAGAGTCAACAAGAGCAGATAGGATGTTTCCGGCAGGAAGCGGAGCATTTCTAGCTCTTGTTCTAGGAGTGTTGAGCTTATCTTACTTAACCAAAACTTTAAGCTCTGAGTCCTGTCATTGTGATTCTTCGCCCGAGTAATGTAGATGAAGCGACAGTCTCAACTCAAGCTTGGCAATCTTTGGCTATATGAATTTAAAAACCTTCTTAATTGTTGCAATGCTACTAGCGGCGGCTACACTACCGATCGCCATCCGTCTATCATTTGCTGAAAATATCGGTCAAGCGCTAAAATTTCAGCCACTTGAAAAGGTTAAAAATTCTATTAATCCGCTCAAAGCTAAGCAAGCCAACGTTGACGAGATTCTGAAAACGAAGAGATGTGTGAGGTGTGACCTCAGTGGTATTAATCTGAGTGGGGCTGACTTGAGCGGAGCTGACTTTAGAAATACTGACCTCTCCGGTGCCAACCTCAAGAATACCAAGCTAAAAGATGCCAAAATGAGCGGTGCCCGTCTAAACAAGGCTAAGTTGACACATGCTGATTTAGATGGAGCTGACTTTAAAGGTAGCGACCTGAAAGGTGCTGACCTCAGTGATGCTCAACTCCTAAATACCGACTTGACTAAGGCTAATTTAAGTACGGCAACTCTGAACCGTGCTGAGCTGCGAGATGCCGACCTAACTGGTGCCAAGTTAGAGAGTGCAAATCTAATTAGTGCCAGTCTAGTCGGAGCACATCTGACCCAAGCCAACCTAACAGGTGCCAATCTAAGTAATGCTGTCTTGCGTTACGCTGATTTGTCTAAAGCCATCCTGAGTAAGACAAAATTGAGTGGTGCTGACTTAAGTCTGGCGATTATGCCGGAGGGTACAAGTGCGTATGGAACTACTCAGTACTGAGGAATGAGCGAACTTGAGAGCGAGTGCTTCTGCCTGCTGTGTCAAGTCTTCAGCAGTAGGCTGTACTTGACACTCCCACAATAAAGCGGAGTAACCTGGATGAGTTAAGTGGACTCATTAGTCAGGAAACTCTGACAGTAAGGTTGAGAATCCTCCGAAGAGAGCCGCAGGGTTTTAGGAGAGAGGATGTCAATACTAAGGAAATGTCCAAGAACAATTTTGTACTCTTTTCCTCATTGTTTCTGGATTTTCGGACGAAAAACCTGAAGTTATTAATGGACAAGTCCTAAGTCCCTCCCACTTATTTGTTAGCCGAGCAGCCAGTGTTTTTATTTGTTGATATTGTCTTATTCGTAATCGCACTCTTTCTTCTTGTTCCGATCTCGGTTCTTTTTCTGGAATGCAGTGCTGCCCTCTTCCCTGGTCGAGGTGAGACTTGGGATGTTGGAGTTTCCCGTCCGAGAGTTGCTGTTTTGGTTCCAGCTCACAATGAGGCATCCGGAATTGGTGCAACTCTGGAAACCTTACTGCCACAGTTAACAGACCAAGATCGCCTCATCGTTATTGCCGATAACTGTAGTGATGAAACCGCCGCGATCGCTCGTTGTTCAGGCGCGACGGTGGTCGAACGAATCGATGCTGAGCGAAGGGGTAAAGGGTACGCCTTAGACTATGGCTTACGGTTCATCGAGGCAGATCCGCCAGATGTGGTTGTGATGGCTGATGCCGACTGTATTGTTCATCAAGGTGCAATTGAGCGGATTGCCCGACTGGCGGCGGCGAGTAATCGACCTGCCCAGACAACCTATCTTATGGAACAACCAGCTACTCCGGGACCAAATGATACCGTCTCGGCTCTGTCGTTTATGGTCAAAAACTTAGTCCGTCCGAGTGGATTGGCGCGACTAGGTCTGCATTGCTTGTTATATGGTACGGCTATGGCCTTCCCCTGGTCGGTGATTGCGCAGGCACCACTCGCCAGTGGCAATATTGTCGAGGACATGCAGCTAGCTGTCGATCTGACGATGACCGGACATGCTCCAATATTTTGCCGGGAGGCAATAGTGATAGGGCGTCTCCCACAGCAAAACGCAGCGGCTAAGAATCAAAGGATGCGATGGGAGCATGGTCATTTGCAGACGCTGCTAACACAAGTCCCTAAACTGTTCAAAGCCTCTATTCATCAAAGACGTTTCGACCTGTTTGCGATCGCTCTAGACTTGTTTGTTCCGCCCCTCTCGCTCTTAGTAATGATGTGGCTTGCTGTCATTGGGAGCGCGTTATTAGCGGGAGCCTTGGGAGCTTCCTGGATGCCAGCTATTTTTTTAGCAATAGAAGGACTTCTCGTTTGGACTTCAGTTGTTGGAGCTTGGGCTAAATTTGGGCGAACCGACATCCCTGTGCAGACGCTTTTGGCTGTCCCGTCTTACATTTTGTGGAAGATTCCCCTCTATTTGGCTTTTCTAGTGCGACCAGAGACCCAGTGGATTAGAACCGAGCGAGATGATGTTGTTGAGGTTCCGGAATCTTCAACTACCCCTTCGTGACAATTCTCAGCACTAAAATTTGGCGATTTTGTGTCGGTAACGACCATGACTCCCTCTACTGGAATTTACCAATGTCCAGTACTTAACTTGGAGTTTTTTGCAAAAAAGCCTCAATCGGTGGAGTGGATTGAGGCTTTTGTGAGAGTAATAACCTGGCACTGAGCTATTTTCCCGTGGAGCAACCCCCAGAGTATCTTCGCCGCAGCAACGTTTCACAATCCGAGTTCGGGATGGAGTCGGTGTGGTTCCATCGCGCCCTTAGCACCAGGAAAGAATGGAGAAGCTAATGGCTAATGGCTAATGGAAAGTTGTTCATACCCATGAGCTATTAGTGATTAGCCATTAAACAAAACCTTCAAGACTGCATAGCAATTAGTATTAGTTTCAATGAGGTCAAGCCCTCGGTCGGTTCGCACGCCTTGGCTGCATACATTACTGCACTTCCACCTAGCGCCGAGCAAACAGGTGTTCTACCTGTGACCTTACTGGATTAACTCCATGAGAGCACTCATCTTGAGGTGGGCTTCCCACTTAGATGCTTTCAGCGGTTATCCGCTCCGCACTTGGCTACCCAGCGTCTACCGTTGGCACGATAACTGGCACACCAGTGGTGCGTCCCTCCCGGTCCTCTCGTACTAAGGAGGGCTCCTCTCAATGCTCTTGCGCCTGCACCGGATATGGACCGAACTGTCTCACGACGTTCTGAACCCAGCTCACGTACCGCTTTAATGGGCGAACAGCCCAACCCTT
>DATNPI010000249.1:0-7816 GCA_036703325.1 Coleofasciculaceae cyanobacterium | reverse complement strand
CTAGAAGAAACCGACTGGAGCAAATATGGTCGCGCCAGTGGCAATCCCCAGTGCGCTGATTGCATGGTGCATTGTGGTTATGAACCCACAGCAGCAATGGATGCAATGCAACCAGAAAACATCGCTCGTTCCGTGGGTACTGTATTTGGCATGGCTAAATAAACTCATACTGAATTGTAGCGGGAAGTGCGATCGCTACGGGTTCACGTTGCTTTGTCGCTTATCTGTTCTATCGCGAGAGCTGAATTTTGGGATGAATTTGCTGTAGTCTTTCCACTAACGACAACAGCCCTCACCAGAACTGCTCAAAAAGGTAGTGCAAAGCCATGAACCAGATTTACAGAGCGATCGCCATTCTGGCAATAGCCACTGCACTAGCTCTTTTTTTCTATGGTTTGCGAATCAACAGCTACGCAATTGCCATTCTGGGAATAGCTCCTGCATTGGCACTAGCCGTCCAACTTTATCTTGGGCAAGCCAATGCCTACTGTAATCGAGGTCTTGCCCAAGATAGACGGGGCAATTATCACAGAGCGATCGAGGAATACAACCAGGCGATTCGTCTCAATCCTGACTTGGCACTCGCTTACAGTAACCGAGCTGCTACCCGTCTTGCCCTCAATGACAATCAGGGAGCGTTGGAGGATTGCAACCAGGCGATTCGTCTCAATCCTGACTTGGCACTCGCTTACAGTAACCGAGCGGCTGTCCGTCTTGCCCTCAATGACAATCAGGGAGCGCTAGAGGATTCTAACCAAGCGATTCGCCTCAATCCTAAGCTGGCACTCGCTTACAGTAACCGAGCTGCTGCCCGTCTTGGCCTTGGCGACAACCAGGGAGTGCTGGAGGATTGCAACCAAGCGATTCGTGTCAATCCTAAGTTGGCACTTGCCTACAGTCACCGAGGTGCTGCCCGTCTTGTGTTCGGTGATCATCAGGAAGCACTGGAAGATTGCAACCAAGCGATTCGTCTCAATCCTAAGTTGGCACATGCCCACCATAGCCGAAGCCTTGTTCGTCTTGCTCTTGGCGACAACCAGGGAGCGCTGGCGGATGGCAACCAAGCAATTCGTCTCAATCCCAACTTGGCTAATGCCTATCATGGCCGAAGCCTTGTTCGTCTTGTCCTCGATGACAATCAGGGAACGCTGGAAGATTGCAACCAAGCGATTCGTCTCAATCCCAACTTGGCTGATGCCTACCTTATCCGAAGTCTTGCTCGTTTTATCCTCAACGACAATCAGGGATCACTGGAAGATTGCAACCAAGCGATTCGTCTCAATCCCAACCTGGCTGATGCCTATTTCAGACGGGGTGCTATCCGCTCTTACACCAACGATATCCAGGGAGCGATTGAGGATTTCACCCAGATTATTTGCCTTAACCCCAACGCTGATAACTATTACAACCGAGGAGTTCTCCACTATCAGCTAGGTAATAATCAGGAAGCGATTGAAGATTTGAGCCAAGTTTTGCAGCTCAATCCCAACGTTGTTGCTGCCTACTATAACCGAGGTAACGCCCGCTATGACCTAGGAGACGAACAGGGAGCGTTTGAAGACTATAACCAAGCACAATCTATAGAACGCAACAGCGATATCGATCCCGACGATGAGCATGGCTACTACGGACGTGCTCTTGCTCGTTCCCGGCTAGGAGACAATCAAGGAGCGATGGAGGATTTACAGAAATCTGCAAAACTGTGTTCTGACCATAGAAATACAGCAACCCACCAACAAGTACAGGAGACAATGCGAAAGCTTCAGCAGTAGCCAGCTTCGAGGTTCAGAGACTCTGAGCTGTTTAATCAGTTTGGAGAATCTAGGGCTACTGAAAGCCCCTGGCTTCTAGCCGTCGGGAAGCTTACCTCTGCATAATTCTTACGGCAACATCTGAGAAGTAAGCAAAGGGTGCGTAAGTTTTATTGACAAATTATCTTGTGACAAGGCTCAAGGTAAAAGATTCCTGAACATACTAATTACCTACATTCCTCCTACGGTTATGTGGCAGTACCCTTGAGAGGTTCGTGATGGCACCCGAGCAAAAATTGGCAACAAGAAAATCATGGGACTGGTTGATTTTTCGTCGTCTGTTGCTGATCATCTGTGCGCCTTTAGCTGCTGAGTTTCTCAGTAGCGCCTTTAATATTTGGTACAACCTCACTCATATTCAACCGCTGCTGACTCCTGCCCAACTTGCAGTGTTTGTGAACACCATTGGAGTTTACAACGTTGTTGTCTACCCGGTGTCTGTCCTACTCTGGGTTTGGGTAGTATTCTCACTCTGGCGACCTTGCCTACAGGTACAGCACACTCAGCGCGTCAAGGAAGAGCATCTGCTCTGGGCGAGGCAACGAGTGATTAATCTGCCTTGGTGGCTAGTAGCCTTTGCTGGAAGCGCTTGGTTGCTGTGCATCCCAGTATTTCTTCTCGCTCTGCAACAGGCTCCGGGGAGACTAGACCCACGCGTCCTCATTGACCTCCCCATTTCCATCATTATCTCGGCGCTCATTGCCATGACTCACAGTTTTTTTACTGTCGAATTGTTGAGTCAGCGACTGTTGTACCCCATGCTGTTTCGGGAGACTCGACCCGCGCAAACACCAGGTGCTTTTCCCGTTTCTCTACGTAGTCGGGGAATCTTGTTAGCCTTTTCCGCAGGAGTTTGTCCAATCATTTCGTTGCTCTTATTGAGTGTGGCTCCTCATCGTTGTGAAACTCAAGCTTGGTGGTTTGAGTTCGCTGTCGGCGGACTCGGCATTGCCTTTAGCCTCATCAGTGCCGGGATGCTTAGTCAACTGGTGGTTGAGCCAGTGAAAGCTCTACAGCATGCGGCTCAGGCAGTCGCCGCTGGTGATCTAAAAAGCCGCATCACGCTCCTGCGAGCCGATGAATTTGGTCACCTGATTGATGAGTTTAATCACTTGATTGGAGAGCTACAGGAGAAGCAGCGTTTACAGGAAACGTTTGGTCGTCACGTCGGTCAAAAAGCAGCGCAGCAAATCCTCCAGCGTGACCCTAAGCTTGGTGGCATTGAGCAGGAAATAACAGTTCTGTTTGCAGATCTGCGCAACTTTACCGCCCGCTGTGCGGTTGAACCTCCCCAGCAAATCGTCACTTTGCTCAACCTGTTCTTTACAGAGATGGTGGAGATTGTCGAGCAACGACACGAAGGCATGGTCAACAAATTCCTGGGGGATGGCTTCATGGCTCTGTTTGGCGTCGGAGATCAGCAAGTCAATCATGCGGCTTTAGCTGTGGCAGCGGGTCAGGAGATGCTCGTTCGCGTAGAGCGCCTTAACCGCTACCTAGCTACCCAAGGGAAATCACCGCTAGAGATGGGAATTGGCATTCATACGGGGAGGGCAGTAGTCGGCAGCATTGGCTCACCCCAACGCTTGGAATACACGGCGATTGGAGACACTGTTAACGTAGCGTCACGGGTCGAATCTTTGACCAAGGGACTCGGAGAACCGTTGTTACTAACGGATGCTACTCATGCTGCACTACCAACGACGATTGCGACTGAACTCTTGCCCCCCCAGTGGGTCAAAGGGCAACCTCAACCCTTGAATGTGTATCGAGTACAGTTGCTAAGTGAACAATAACTAGAAGTAAGTATTGAGAGCGATCGCTTTTATAAACAACTGGGCTATTTGGGTTACAAAGGACAACTAACAACTGACAACGAACCCGATATTCTCTTTGGAGAAGGAGTAATTCTTGGACGACTCCTAACCGTCGGTGTGCTAGTGACGATGCACCCGCTCTAAGAGCCAAAGTGAGGAGATGTTACCAACAAAGTGAGCAGCGATGCCATTCACATTCGCCACTGTCACAAAAACATCGAGTCCTCGAATAATCATATTTGGGTCAGTAATTGCAACACCGGGTGGTTGGGATACAGCTTTAGCCACCAACACTCCAATAGTTGCTCCAGCACCCAAGAGGTTTAACAAAATTCCTACCAAACTTATAATTACACCGAGACGCAGCAGCCGAACTGTATCCGCCTTTTTTGGACGGCGTTCGGGAGTAAGGTTGTGTAACCCTTTAGCAATGCGGGTGTAACGGAAAGCCAAAAAAACATTGAATCCCACCACTACAACGCCGCATATCCCCCAAAAAATACCAATCCCAATTCCTTGATTCGTCTCTGTACTAAAGTTACGACCTGTAATGGCAAACAGCAAAGCTAGAACCGAGACAGCCGCAAGTCCTAACTGTACCCAAAAGCTAATCCCGCCCCCTAGGCGAAGAACAGTAACAATTTCTTGACGTGCTGGAGTACGTGTTCCGGAGTCTGACTTGGTTTGCATATTGATTCCCGATTAGCATCACTGCTAGGTATCTTTACTACAAAAAATAGCTCTAGGTACAATCCTGTACCCCCACCCAGAGAGAGAAAGAAGTGGAAAGTATAGTAGAGGGCACGATATTATCGTGCCCCTACAAAAACCTGTATTGAACTAAAATAAAACCGCTGCAATCTTTGTCTATCTGCGCTAACGCGCCGCTTTGCTCAGAGTTGTGACTTCACCTTTAGGTCTTTTTGGAAGTACTGGATTTTTTGGGTTCGCTAACCTCTTGGCCGTTTTCACTGGTATCTTGTGGTACCTCAGATACTGGAACTGCGGCTTGAGCCTGAGAGTCAATCATCAAGGGATTGTTGTTTGTTACAACTGCTGGGAGCGCTGGAGCAAGAACTTCCCAAGCCGAAACCGCGATGGGAAGAAAGCTGTCGCGAGCGGCTTTAGCTTCAGCAAATTTTATTAAAACCTTGGCAAAAGTCTTATCGGTCGCCTGTTGCATTTGTTCCGGTGTCAGTGGGTCAGGAGAAAACAATGCTTCAATCAAGGGGCGTAATTCCACTGCACTCTTGTAGGCTTCTTCAAAGCTGACCCTTAAACTGGCTAAAGTTGCGATCGCTTTGACTGCCTGGATAATCTCTGGTTCCTCACCCTCAGAATCCAAGCCGTTGGGTTGCTCGACGAAAATCAAATCATCAGCACTTAACCCATCTGCAAAGCTTTTAGGGTTCAGGGTCGTATCTTCTGGATCTTCCATCCGGCGTTGAATTTCTTCCAGTGCCTTTTTTCGGGTTGTATCCGTATCGGTTCGTCCTGGAACCTCAACAAACAGACCGAGTTCTCTTAAATCCTTAGTCGTATACTGTACCGTGGCTTTTGGCATGATTTGCGGTGTGTTTTCTTTGGTAGTGTCTGGAAATTTCTGATTAGACGCCCATGAGCTAGCGCTCACAACAAAGGATGAAAATTCCTTTTCTCCCCCTCTCCCCCTCTATTTTCAAGTTAGAGAGTGCAGGTATCACTCCTAGACGACTAAGCTAACGAATAGTAATCGAGTTTTGAATTTCTCCAATTTCGGCTACTACTTGTTCAAGTACTTCACGGCTCACTGCTGTACTATCTATAGGATAAATCGATGTACTGACAACCATTTTTTCATTTTTACCTTCAATAAGAACAATGGCAGCTCCTTTGTTGTCAGGAGTTTGTGTAAGCAGCCTAATA
This sequence comes from Coleofasciculaceae cyanobacterium, assembly GCA_036703325.1. Lineage (GTDB taxonomy): Bacteria > Cyanobacteriota > Cyanobacteriia > Cyanobacteriales > Coleofasciculaceae > DATNPI01. The sequence continues at coordinate 2,283 of DATNPI010000249.1, read as the reverse complement.
GCCCTTCTTCCATTAATCATGGCTACTGCGATATCATAAATTTTATAGCCTGTTTGAAGCATTATTCCAGCATAGATTTCTCCTACTCTGTCAAATTTTTTGACAGTTGGTGGTAATTCACCGGAGACTACCAGAAAATCCCTAATTGTTGTGGTTATTGTGACGCTAGGTGCAGTTTGAGAATTTGCAAAACTTCTGCTAAGAAAGATATCTGAATCAGGATTGGAGACTTGAGTCGTAAATAATTGCCAGGTTGCTGGGTATTTTAAGGAATATCCACGGGGAGAAACCACTTCAACTTTATTTAAGACTTGAGCAATGTCTGGGAGGTTTTTGGAGCGGTTATTTTGATAAGAATAATTATCTAATGTTATTTTTGTCGAACTAATAAGCCTAGATTCTTGTAAGATAGTCGGCGATGAAAAATTGTTAAAAGCTGTTGCAATTAAACTCCACATAGTCTAAATATTAAAAAATCTACCTAGCAATCTTATCACTCACATCCACATTCCAACTTCTGACCAAAATACTGGTGAGTTGAAAGTGCTGTTAGCATTAGCCTAGCGGTGGTAGCCCGTGCTGAGTTGGATAGTATATCAAGCTTTACTTTACTACCTTACTTAATCCCCGGCTTTATCGGTAAGGTCTCACCACTCAGCACTACTAAAGCTATAGCGGTTCTCACGCTTGATGAGGTACAGAGATTCTGGGAAAGGGACTCTTGAAGACAAGGGCGTATTGCATTCAACTGAGAATCGCTATATTTGTCGGTTAAGAACGATGACCCGTGACGATATAAGACACTCTTTGACCAATATTTGTCGCATGATCTGCCATGCGTTCTAAGTTACGAATCACCAAAGCCAGCAAGACAATCGGCTCAACTACACCTGTGATATCTCGCTCATAAGCCAGGGTTTGATAAAGTGTTTCGTAGGCAGTATCTACCGTATCATCTAGCTGTTTAATGTTTCGACCAGCAGACGCATCCAAATCCACGAGGGCGACCAAACTTGTTGCCAGCATTGCTTGAGCATGGTGAGACATCACCTCAATTTCAGGCAAGCTGGAATGCGGTGGGTAAAGAAAGAGTTTGATCGCAATTGCTGCCAAGTCTTCGGCGTAATCCCCAATTCGCTCCAAGTCTCGAATCAGCTGCATAAAGGCACTAAGGATACGTAAATTCTGAGCAACCGGAGCTTGCAGAGTCAGCAATGTAATACACTCTGATTCAATTTGGTGATAGTAGCGGTCAATTTTCTTATCCAGTAAAGGAAGAGTCCGAGCTGCCTCCAGATTTCGGGAAAATATAGCCTGGTGCGAGAGGCGAAACGAATTTTCAACCAAAGCCCCCATGCGCAAAACATCCTGTTCTAAGCGTCGCAGGCATCGCAAGAAATGGTTACGCTCAGAATTGTTCTCTAGAGAAGTTAGGCTCAAGTCGGTTCTAATCAAACAAAACAACTATATTACTTATAAAGTCTATTGGCATGAGCCTGTTAATATCGGATAGGCTATCACGTCTCAGAATAAACTCGTCCTTTCCAAGCTCCGCCTCGTCCTTGCCAGTGACGCACAGCTGAGTCTAAGGTCATCAGAGTATAGAGAAAGGCGATCGCAGGCAAGCAAAAAGCTAACAGAGGCGAACACTTATAAAAGCGGAGTGTGGGGAAGTAAGCCCAAGCCATTAACAGCCATCCAGATAAACCAGCGATCGCAACTGACCAGTTTCCCATCAATGCACCCAATATTGCACCCACAGGGGGAACTAGGTAAATCAGGGTCATTCCGCTCAACGTTCCCAGTAACAGAAACGGGGAATAATTCAGCTGTGTATAAGCAGTACGAGCAACCATTTCCCAAACACTACCCAGAGATGGATAAGGTCGCAAGCTTCGGGTCAAGGAACTCAGTCCCAGCCAAATTCTGCCCTTGACTGAAGATGAGGGGGTGAGGGGGTGAGGGGGTGATTGGTTTGTTAGTTTGTCTGAAGGTCTGGTAGAGAATTCTCCCTCTCTCCCCCTCTCCACTTGGCTGCTGGACTTCACAGCTTGAGCGAGGGCACAATCATCAATTAGTGCTTGGCGAACTACCTGGATACCGCCAATGCGGTTTAAAGCTTCACGCCGAATCAAAATACAGCCACCAGCGGCGGCGGCGGTTGCGTTAGTTGGGTCATTGACCCAGCGAAAGGGGTAGAGTTTTTGGAAGAAAAAGACGAAAGCTGGAATTAAGATTTGCTCCCAAAAAGCCTCACACCGCAGCAGCACCATCACGGAAGCC
>DATNPI010000289.1:0-2263 GCA_036703325.1 Coleofasciculaceae cyanobacterium | reverse complement strand
TTCTAGGAATGCTACCAGAAGCAGAAGAGATACGTACCTTAATCCTCACTCTCGATACGGCTCTTTCAGGAGGCAGCTAACAGCCTGGAATAATATGAACTTGATGCACACCACTCAGCAAATTAGTACTTTGTATTGATTTAGTTTTTCTTCTCAGTCGCCAGCCAAGCGCGTAGAACTTCTGCAACTGACCAAGCTTGGGCAATGCAACCTTTAGGTTCCATTGGTGCATCCCCATCGAAAATTTCGCTGATAGTTCCCAGCCCTGCGGCGCGTAAGTGATGCTTCATCGGCTCAAGAAACTCACGGGCTTTTACTGGATCATTGAAGACACGCAAGTGAGCTAAGACAAACGGACCAATCAGCCATCCCCAGACTGTTCCCTGGTGATACGCTTCGTCGCGGTACTGCTGTGACCCGCCGTAATGACCTTTATATTGCTGCTTATCGTCAGGAGTGAGGCTGCGTAAACCATGAGAGGTGAGAAGGACTCGCCCACAAATCTCAACTACACTCCGCTGTTGCTTTGGTGTAAGTGGGCTTTCCGGTAAAGATACGGCAAACAACTGGTTGGGTCGCAGGGAGTCGTCATTACCATTAGGACCGTCCAGAACATCGAAGCAATAACCTCCATCACCCTTAGTCTGATGCCAGAAACGATTGAACCCTTTTAAGGTTGCCTCAGCCATTACACCGTACTCTTCATGAGACTTTCCTAAGTGTTGAGCGAACTTTGACATTGTCCGCAAGGCGTTATACCAAAGGGCATTGATTTCTATCGGTTTGCCAATACGAGGGGTAAATACCTTGCCACTATATTTGGCATCCATCCAGGTGAGTTGCCAACCTTCCTGTCCACCATAAAGCAACCCATCGCTTGGATCAAGTTTGATGTTGTAGCGTGTCCCTTTACGGTGCCAATCAATAATGTCTACCAGGACAGGAAACAGTTCACCCAGCAGCTTGTCATCCCCCGTGGCAGCATGGTAGGTGCCAATCGCTTCAAAGTACCAAAGGGTGGCATCAATGGTGTTGTATTGATCTTCTTTGGGGGGTGAGCCATCACCAGGAAAAACATTGGGCAACATCCCTTGATTGACATATTTGCTAAAGGTGCGAAGAATGGAGCCTGCTATTTCTGGACGACCAGTAGCAAGAGTTAAACCGGGTAGGCTAATCATGGTGTCACGACCCCAATCCGTAAACCAGTGGTATCCAGCGATAACGGTTTTTCCATTTGGGTCATCGGGCAGTGGGCGGTTAACAATAAACTGGTCAGCTGCGAGTATTAAGTGTTGTACCCAATCAGGAACCGCAGGAGTGTCTGCGGGTTGGGTTGCTTGCCAGGTTTTTATCAACTGTTGCTCGTAGGCACGGCGGAAATCTAAGGCGGCTGCACCATTCAACTCTGGATTGCTTTGTGTGCTGGCAACAAAGGTGAGGGAGTTTCCAACCTCAAGGGTAGTCTCAAAGAGTGCAGCGTATAGATTATTGTCGAGAGAACCATCTCCGCGCTCACGTTCTGCGACCAATTCATAGTTGCAGTACCACTCGTGTCGAGGTGAAGCTTTAGCACTATCAGTTAACAGGTAGAACGGCACAGCTCCAGAATAAGCTGTCACGCAGATTCCCTGTGGGACAGCTTCCGCATTCATTCGCCAACTTCCTGCCTGTGTTCTGTCAGCCCAAGGGCGATAGTTGACAAGTGCTTTGAGTGAAATATTCAACGAATGAGTTGCCCGTCGTAGGTGATAGTGAATATATGTTGTGTTGGCTCCTGGCTGCATCCATAAGCGTTTCTCCAAGAGTGCATCCCCACATACAAACGTCCACACAGGTATTGTTCCTTCTAGGTGGAAACTTTCGATGTGCCAGTAGCCCTGTGGCTCGACAAGACCGCCTTGCCAACGGTTTGCTCCCAGTCGATACTCGCCAGTATCATACTCCACGAACTCGTCAATCTTTGTGAGCAGTAATTTGCGATCTAGAGGTGGCTTGAGTGCTGCTATCAGTAATCCGTGATAACCTCGTGTCAGTAAACCTGCAACTGTACCAGAGGCATAACCGCCGATACCATTGGTTACTAACCACTCCCGTGCTTCTGCTGAATTAAGATTGCCACAGATTTCACGTCCAAAATCAATAATCATGAAAGTTTACTGAGTAAAGGTAATAAATAGAGGCTGGCTTTTTGACTAGTGCATCTTGGCAGAAGCAACTGACATCTTTGAGGTGGTAAAAAAGAGGACCGCAAAAGACGCTT
>DATNPI010000234.1:0-4871 GCA_036703325.1 Coleofasciculaceae cyanobacterium | reverse complement strand
GGACATACACTATTGTTTCCAGCATTGATCGCTGGGCTGCCAGCCAAGAGTGCTAGTGTCTGAGTCGAGCCACTACCACCATTATTCGCTAGTGAACCTAGTAGCGGGTTAGCCGTTGTGATTCCTGCACCGCATTCCTTGTCGTTTGGGTTAGTAGGAGCAAATTGCAAATTATTGCCCCCATTCGATAGTGGATCAAAGCAATTGTTCTTGATATTCCAGTTGTTACCGCCATTTTTGGCGATGTTATTGGCGATGATTACATTCGTGACTTTTGTAGCAGTACCCCCAACAATTCCACCACCCTGAAAGCCAGCAGAGTTACCTGCGATCGTGCTGTTGGTAATGTTGATGTTGCCATTCGCTCTCATAATCCCGCCGCCTAGTCCACCCTTACCGTCAGCACTAACAGCCTGATTGCCAAAAACTGTGCTGTTGATAATAGTTACTGTCGCATTGTTACCACTCCAAAGACCACCGCCCTGATTACTAGCTGTATTACCAGAAAGAGTGGTATTTGCCACAGTTAAAACCGCATTGGGACTATTACTGCTAGCGAAAATACCGCCGCCAAATCCTTGATTGCCCGTGCCAGTAACACGGTTACCGGAGAGAGTTGAATTTTGGATTGTAGTCGTACTGGTGTTGTAGAGTTGGTTAAAGATAGCACCTCCCTGAAAAACAGCGGTATTGTTAGTGAATGTGCTGGCACGGATGATGATTTTTCCGTTATTAGCCTTGGCACCATCGATATAAATCGCTCCTCCACCGCCGCCTGAGCCTGAACGGACTGACTGATTGCCTGTAAACGTACTGTTGGTGACTTCTAAGTCACTCAGTACGTTGTTAATTGCACCGCCGTTACCGGCTTTGTTCCCGGTAAATGTACTATTCCGGATAATTATGGTACTCTCACTCAGAGTGGCAATTGCACCTCCACCACTAAACTCTCCCGCTTTGGTTGAGACATTATTGTTGAATTTGCAGTTATTGATTGTTAGTTTTCCACGAAAACCGTTATAAATTGCCCCTCCATCATTGGTTGTAAATCCATTAGCAACAGTGAGGTTCCTAACGGTAAGTTCTACGTTATTTTTTGTGGAAAAAATTCTGGCTTTACCTCCTCCACTGAGAGTAATGAGATCCTTGCCATTGGTACTGCCGTCAATCACCGTGTTAGCGGAAATTACTTTTTCACGAGTCACCAGAATTGTGGTCGGACTTGAGCCACAATTGAAACCAACATTGCCGCCACCTGCTAAAGCTGTTTCCAAGGCGGCTTCCGTGCAACTTGCTGGTGTTCCATTACCAACTACACCAGCTGCCGAGACGGGTTTAACTGAGGTGATAGTCCAGGTGAGGCTAATACCGAATAGAGCAATCAAAGGAAGGCGTATTTTCGCAGTCAAAGCAGGCTCCGGCAAGTTTAGAAGACGAGTTAAGGTTTGCACTTAATAATCCTTTGGGCATGAAATCAGGTTGAAGCCAAAAACTTAAACAAGGTCACGACAGCCTAAGTTTCTTGCAAGGTGAGCTTGTGTTTGACACGAACGCTTTCTGGTTATCAGAAGCATTTACATTTCAGAAACGGAAGTAGTTTTGGATTTTTAGGAGTCTTTTCTTGGTAAAACTACTAATCCGGATTGTTCTCTGGGATAAAGCGATCGCCTACAAAATTGTCACTATTGAAAGTAGGCAAATCAAACCAAAGAATGTTCACTGACTTCAAAAGTCGAGTAGAACTAAACATTCGATTAGCGATAGATTAGCGGGCTTGTGTTGTTTAGAAGCCAATCCCTTTCGAGGAGATTATAGAGTGTCGCAAAATGTTACGTGCTGGCACATGATACTCCTTTTTAGGGAAAGTACAGAGCAAAGCTAACCCTTAGTACAGGGGTTGCTTACAACCGAACCGTCGCAGGGGTCGGTTGGGACTTGCTCAATGACAGCTACTTTTTCTTGGTCTGTCACGAAAATCCGGAAAGCGATCGCTAAATAATTCTTATGTAAGAGAAATTTCAGTTTTAGCGTAAATACATCCTCCTAAAGAAGGATGACGATAGTCACTGGATGTATCGAAAAAGTAGTCCAGCACGAAGGGTGAATTTTCACACTTCAGCCTTCGATTGCAATACATTTTATTTAGGTTGATTGTCAAGATCAATTTGCTATCGGCTTAATAAATCTAAACTGATCTGGTCAAACCTTATACAGGCTCAGGATTATAGAGAGGTAGAAAGCTGAAAAATAAAGCAGACAAATCATCCAAAAAGGAAAGGGAAACTATGAAATTTAAGGCTTTAGCAACTGTAATAGTTTTTACCATATTGGAATTTGTTGCTGTTTGTTTTCCCAGCTTATTTCAAACCGATCTTAATGAGTGGTCTGCTGATCCCGACTTTTACCACTAAGTCTGAGTGATGCTGGAAGATCTTAAGCGGTTTTTCCCGACATCAGAGGTGATTATTTTTAGCGGCGGTGCATTAGCTATAAGCAAAGTTAACCATAGCTTTGCTGTTCCCTAACCTTTATAGGTGAAATTTATTTTCACTCTTGAACACATTTTTACCCAGCCGCCTTGCTGGGTTTTTTGTTGGAATGGTGAACACGGTAAGGCACGATAGTATCGTACCGCTACGAACGGCTGTATTGTACTCCATTAAAAACCGCTACTCCTGGTTGCTATCTTCCCAACACTTTTTGCAATAACTCCCATACCTGTAGCTGGTTGAGTATACCAACGACAATCAGAACTATCAAAATAAGAATTATCAGCCCACCAAGAGTTTTGACTAAAAAGCCTTTACGCTTGGGAAATTTCCACATTGGCTTCGGCACACGACGGGCTTCTTTTGCAAACTCAGCTTTTGCCCAATTAACATCTCGCCCCAGCTGACGCGCTTCACATACTAAACTAGCTGCCAACTGAAGTAAGTAAGGATGACGTCCTCCCCACTGTCGCACAAGCTGCTGCTCCTGCTTACTCAAAGCAGCTGCTGCACCAGTAATAGTACTGGCAGGTAAGCCTACTAGTTCCTGAGCCTCTTCTTCCGTTAGTTCACCCAGCGTTATAACCTGCCATAGTTTGAAGAACGCAGAAGTTAGTTTATGTCGATGCTGATAAAACTCTAGTTTTCTGTGGGAAGCCACCACAAGCATTAAGACACTGCTTTCCATTAAAGAGCGCAGGTTGTCAAAAAAGCCATTATCAAACTCCTCAGGATGCCGAAATAGGGGGCCAAACTCATCCAGGCAAAGCACCGGCAGCACTCCTAGTCGTTTGTACTGCCCCATTGCCGCACAAAACGCTAAACGGTTAAAGGGTTTAACTCTCAAAGGCTCAATTAAAGCTGGATTCCTCTGTACGGTGAGGTTATGCCACAATTCCCTTGCCACTGCTTGGTATAATCCATCTTCACGCTGACACCGTGAATCCTGAAGCGAGAGGTAAATTACTACATAGCGCGTCGGTTCAGGCACTCGTTGTGCATAAGTTTGGAAAAAGTGATAGAGCAACGAAGATTTACCAATCCGCCTCTGCCCCACCACATTGATGCTGGCTGGTTGTGCCGTTGTCATCCCTGAGGTGATAGCCTGCAATTCTTTATTTCTACCCACAAAAAACCGAGGGTCGGTAATCTTCGATCCCGCTACAAAAGGGCAAGAAGGCAGCGATGAGGTCATGGATAGGTTTTCAACAAGTCGAATATCTGCATCAGCAAACACTTCAGTACTAGGACTTACGCACCCTAAGCGAGAATGGCAAGTATTTTAGCCACTGTAGCACCCATCATTGCCCCTCTTAGTGATACCAATTTCCTTTTCAGACGCTACACTTCGACCCCCCCAACCCCCCGATGTTTAGGGGGGAGCAAGAAAAGTATCTGTAACAGGTATTTAGGAAATTGGTATGACATCCTCCCAGTGCCGACCTAACGGGACAGCGTAGGCATTCTGGCGGTTGAAGGTAAAGGGGGTTCGGGAGCAGTCGCGTCCGTCTTGAACACTACCGCCCCAGTAGGCTACGACTATTTCAATGAGTCTGATAGTAGCTGCAAAAGTGCCATAGCTAAATATTTATAGTGTTCCGGTGTGTTGTACAACTGAGCTGAAACTCGAACCATTTGCTTGAAGGGTGCATTCCAGGGAATCACCGGTACCTCAATATTGAAGCGCTCAAACAACATATCTTGTAGTATTGGCCATTCTCGTGGTTGCCCACTCTGCTCGTACAAAGACAACTCCGAAGGTAAAGGCACAACTGCCATCGAGCCAATCATTTCAGCAGGGCACGGTGGCGACACCCCTAAGGCTTCACACAGCACCTGTCTCGCGAAGAGTGCTTTTGCTCGATTTTGCTCCATTAACTCAGACCAACCACCTGGCAGCACTGAACCCAGGAACTGAAGCGCTTCGGGTATGCATAGATATGCCGTGGGATCGTCCGTGCCTGTCCAGTCGAACTCTAGTTGGAAGCGTGACTTATCAGTGCGGCGTGAGTTGGCACCGTGGCTAATTGTCAGGGGACGAATTGCCGACTGCTTATCGCGCCGTACATAGAGAAACCCTGCCCCCTTGGGCGCACATAACCATTTGTGGCAGTTGCCGGTGTAGTAAGTTGCTCCAATCTCATGCAGATTCAGTGGTACCATACCGGGTGCGTGAGCACCGTCTACCAGCGTATCCACTCCCTGCGCCGCTAGCTCACTCACCAATCGCTGGATGGGAAAGATTAACCCTGTCTGGCTGGTGACATGATCCAACAGTGCTAGACGTGTCCTCGGTGACACTCGCTCCATCACCGCCTCAACTACCTGATTTGGAGACTCAAGCGGAAACGGTACTGTCGCTACTACTATAGTTGCCCCAGT
>DATNPI010000229.1:0-14917 GCA_036703325.1 Coleofasciculaceae cyanobacterium | reverse complement strand
GTGAACTACTAAACGCTGTCCGTCGGTACAGCGTTAGCTTCCAGGTTCATGGGGGAATGCCTCAAGACCAACTTGCGCCCGCCTCTTGGTCTTACTTCCCCTCCACTGGCAGAGACGGCTGTTCCATCCGCCTTTAGCATTCTGATGCCTTCTGCTCTGATATTGGTTGCAGCGTTACCATCTCGGTCATGATGAATACCACACCCCAGACAAGTCCACGTCCTAATATCAAGTGGCATTTCACAACAGTGGTGATAGCAATTAGAACAGAGCTTGGAACTGGGGAACCATCTATCAATTTCCACCAATCTGCCACCTTTCTTCTCAAGCTTGTAGGCCAGAAAGTTGGTGAACATTCCCCATCCGGCATCAGATATTGCTTTGGCTAGGTTATGATTACGAACCATGCCCTTGACATGGAGATTTTCTACTACGACAACTTGGTTTTCATTGGCGAGCTTTCTTGAAAGCTTATGTAGAAAATCCTGACGTGAATTACTCACCCGTTCGTATACTCTAGCTATAACCTTTCTATATTTGTGCCTTGAGCTACTTCCTTTTTGTTTTTTGGCTAGCTTTCGCTGTTTCCGCTTGAGGTTTTTTTCGTGCTTGGCTAGATGTTTGGGATTGTCGTATTTAGACACCTTGTTGCCATCACTAGCAACAGCAAAATGCTTCAACCCCAAGTCAACACCAATCACTTTCCCGTCCGTTGAAGGGTTGGGATTTTCACCCTCAACTTCTGTCAATATAGATACATAATACTTACCTGATGGTTCTTTGCTGACTGTTATCGTCTTAATTTTCCCCTCAATTAATCTGTGAATTTTGGCTTTTACTGTGCCTATTTTTCCTGGCAGTTTTACAGCACTATTCTCCACTTTGACGTTTTGGGGATATTGGATTGACTGCCTGCCATGCTTTGATTTGAATCGTGGAAATCTCGCACGACCCTCAAAGAAGTTTTTATAGGCACTCGTCAAATTGAGAGTAACAGCTTGCAATACCTGGCTATAACATTCACTTAGCCAAGAAGTTTCCTCAGCTTTTTTTAGACCTGGAAGAAAAGCATTGAGTGCCGAGCGTCCTAATCCTTTCCCTGTTTCTTTGTAGGTTTCAATGGATTGTGAGAGCGCATAATTCCACCACCAACGGGCGCAGCCGAAGTGTTGAGCTAGTAGAATTTCTTGCTCTGGTGTTGGGTAGACGCGAACCTTGACAGCTTTATGTAGCACTCAATATCACCTCACCTCCTTGCTCGTCTATATTATCACTTACCGCAGTTAGAGATAAAGACTATCCGGAAGTTTTTTTTGGAAATCGTAGGAACGGGGATTTCCCCGCCTTTTATCCCAACGCCAAATCAAAGATTATGGCATGGGACTTCTCGGCGGTTACGTTAAACCTGATTGTGCTTGAACATACCTTGTGCGATCGCTCCCGAGCAAGATTCCCTGCACAATTAGTCGTAGAGGCAGTCCTGTCTGAGGATAGAACACCTACGATTAACTGAATAATAGCCTTGTGGAATAACGTATTTAAGAGATGCAAATTATGACATCAGATAATTCTCAAGACAATCGGCAAGATAACGCTCAATATGACCCTCATGATAATCCTGGAACCGAAACAACTGTACCAACCACAGAAGAGGGTGACACTCCGCTCGATGAGAGATATCGCATGACTGGTCAAGAAGCCGGTTCTGAAGTTAGTCCCGGTGCTGAACCTGAAGCTCCCGGAGGTGAGGTTAAGGTGATTGGTGGTCCCAATCAAGGAACTGACTCTCGTTAAGTAGTAACTAGAATTCCAAACAAAGCCCTCGTCCTGCTCTTGGTTGGGGGCTTGTTTTGTGGAGTGCGATCGCGCTGCGCACACGGCAATCATGCGATCGCAGCCGTAACGATTGAAGCTAACATAATTGCAGTTTAGTTGTCAGATGGCAGACCAAACGCTTCAGCCCAACAAGCGGTCATATTCTGCCTTGACCACCCCGTAACATTCGCAGGCGGCTGCTTCCAAGCTCTTCTTGTCAACAATCTGGATGCGTCCGCGCTGGTAACGAATCAAACCTTTGTCCATAAGTTGACTAGCCGCTTCGCTGACTCCGGCACGCCTTACGCCTAGCATCGTACCCAGGAAGTCCTGCGTGAGGGAAAGTTCCTCTGAACCCACACCATCACTGCTCATTAGCAACCAGCGGCAGAGCCTTGCTTCTAGATGATGAAGACGGTTGCAGGCAGCACTTTGTGAACCGACAACAATGGTTGTATGTATGTAACGGTGGAGAATATGACGCAGCGCTCCACCTCTGTCGAACGCCTCTTTAATTATCTGGGCTTTGACACGCACAGCTTGACCGGGGATTTGCGTAAGTGTTCGCATTGGCGTCGTGCCCGCATCCAAAAGAATTGGCAGACCTGCCATCCCTTCACGTCCGATAGCGCCAGCTTCGACCGTTGAACCGTCCTCCATCACCGTCACTAAAGAAAGCAATGAGTTAATAGGGAAATAGATAAACGGGATAGGTTCATCAGGCAAGATGATGGTCTGCCTCCGTGAGAGTGATACATGCTCCAGATGAGGAAGCAATGCTTTGAGCTCCTCACTTGGTAAGCTGGCAAGCAGCCGATTTTGGGTTGGTGGACATGCCTCTTGGTGAGTGGACATCAAATGCCTGCAAAATTTGCCACAATCGCACAGTATCAAAAAACGACCCTTAAGTGCAGGTATAATACCAAATCCGGGTTGACTACCCCCTTTATCTTGGGAAGGGCAGCTCTGCGGGGGGCAGGGTGTAGGGGAGAAAAAACACCGGAACTAGAAAAGGGGGTTATAAAAGCGGATTTGGTATAACCCACATTCCGCACCTGAAGTGCCAGACTACTTGTCCAAAAACGAATAGGGAATGGGAAAAGTATTCTACGTAGTCTATTCCGTTGGTCTCTCAGAGTCTCCAACTTGTCCCGATCGCCAACAGGTTATCGAACATTTTTCAAGCTGTCAGTTTTTTCGCTAAATAAGTCAGTAAAAATGCTCATTACTGTGCGTTCGCGCACCCGAATATTGGCACTGACTGACATCCCCGACTGCAATTGCACTTGTCGAGCATTAACTTTAAGTGACTGTTGCTGTAAGCGAACTTTGGCAGGAAAACTATAGAACTGACGGACTTGCTCAGGTGGTAGCGCATCACTACCAATCCATACCAACTCCCCCTTCACATCACCAAATTCACTAAAGGGGAACGAGTCGATTCTGACATCAACTGGCATTCCTTCTTTCACAAAACCAATATCTTTATTGGTAAGATAAACCTTAGCCACCAAACCATCATCCGGCACAATCTTCAGCATCGGCTCAGTTGTATTAGTAACAAATCCTGGAGCTGAGGGTTTCAAATCAAAAACCGTTCCGTTGTCAGGTGCCCGCAGCTCTTGATAGCTGAGATTGAGCTGCGCCTGACTCAACTGACTCTCAATTTCCGCCAGTTTTTTCTCATTATCGACAATCACTTTATTCAACTGACTGTCAATTTCCGCAATTTGTTTTTCATTCGTAGCAATCTGAGTCATTAAATCTTTTTGAGAGAGAGCCACGGTATTTGTTAACTGTTGTTTAGCCTGTGAAATCTTTAATTGCAGGCGTCCTTCTTCCTGAATTAGCTGGTCAACTTCGGCTTGACGTGTTTTGGCTTCCTGTTGCTGCTTAAGGTACTGGATTTTGCCAATTCCTCCCTCTGCCGCCAAGATCTCAATCTTATTAAGAATTCCCTGCTCAACTCCAAATCGGCTTTTGGCATTAGCAAGTTGAACCATGTTCTGGTTGAGTTGCTTCTCTAATTGTTCAGCTTCCAACTCTGAGGACGCGACGCGAGACTTGAGTTCTGCCGTGGCAACTCGCAAACGCGCCCGTTGTTCAGGGCTGAGGTTAGTACCTTGTTCGTCACCACGCAGTTGAGTTCGATACAACTGTAGTTCATCTACCAGAGCTTTTCGACTTTCAGCCAGAGAGGCGATTTCTTTGGGAAGTTGCACTTGTGTAGCTGTAAAATCTGTGACGGCTGGGGAAGCGGAGTTGCTGAGTACGGAACGATAAAACTGATTTTCTTTAATTAATGTGGCGCGTATTTTCTCCAGGGAAGTCAGTTGAGCCTGAGCCGTTGCAGGCTCAAGTTTGAGCAGCAAATCGCCTTTTTTAACCTGCTGTCCATCCTTGACAAGAATTTCTGTAACAACCCCACTAACAGGAGATTGGACATCCTTAACAGCGCCTTGTGGCTCTAGCTTGCCTTGGGCGGGAACAGCGTGTTCAATTTTAGCGACGCTGGCCCAAATTATCCCGAAGGTTGTCACGCCGATTATTGTCCAGAGGATGGCCCGTGACCAATTGTGGGATTGTCGAAGAATGACAGGCTGGTCAAATCTACCATTACCATTTGAGTTGCGGTGAGGATGAACCTTGTGTTCACCTGTGTTCACTTCAGTTGGCTGGGCAGGAAGAGGTGAGGTAATGGTAATTTGTTGGTTTAACTTAGACCCATTACGTTGGTTCATAGCAGTCGGCTCGTGCGAGTAAGTACGCAAAAAATAAAATTACTGTTGGGCTTCTTGTTGTCGGTAGAGGCAGTAGTAGCGACCCTTTTGGGCCATTAATTCTTCATGAATGCCCTGTTCTACTATGGCTCCCTTATCCATCATCAAGATGATGTCGGCGTTGCGAATTGTGGTGAGGCGATGGGTGATGAAAAAGACTGTGCGTCCTTGATAGGCTTGGGCCAGATTTAAACACACCTGTCGCTCCGCGTCATAATCCAGGGCACTCGTCGCTTCATCTAGAATCAGCATCTGGGGTGAGTGCAAAACCGTTCGGGCGATCGCAATTCGCTGTCGTTGTCCTCCAGATAAGGCTGAACCCCGCTCCCCGACACGCGTGTTGTAGCCATTAGGCAAGCCCATAATGAACTCATGAGCCGCCGCAATCTTTGCTGCTTCTATAATTTCCTCGGAACTGGCATCTGGATTGGTTAGAGCAATATTCTCCTGCACCGTCCCATCAAATAAGAGTGTTTCCTGAGGAACAATTCCAATCTGACGCCGCAGAGAATACAGTTCTACCTTGCTGATATCGTAGCCATCAACCAGAATGCGACCAGAGTTTGGCTCATACAGTCGGGGCAACAGCTTTGTCATGGTACTTTTACCCGAGCCACTTTGACCCACAATACCGACAAAAGAGCCGACTGGGATATCTACACTGACATTACTCAACTGTAGTGGACCACTAGCCGCAAAGCGAAACGAGACGTTTTCATACTTTACTGCTCCTTGAACTGGAGGCAGGGGAATATTATGGCGGTCTGCCTCGTCCGCTTCTTGGGGCGAATCCACGATATCACTGAGGCGTTCCAGGGATAGGGCTGTAGCCTGAAAGTTTTGCCAAATTTGGGCTAACCGCAGCAAAGGACCAGTGACGTAGCCAGAAATAATCCGGAAGGCAATCAACTGCCCTAGCGTTAATTGCCCCTCTAATACCAGATAAGCTCCCACCCAAAGTACAAGTAAGGCTGAGAGTTTGTTCAAGAAATTGGTAGCTGAACTTGCGGCTGTGGAGGTCAAAACATTCCTGAAGCCGTCACTGACATAACGGCCATAGCGCTCTTGCCACTGCCAGCGCGATCGCAACTCAATATTCTGGGCTTTAACCGTGGAAATCCCTGATAAAACCTCTACCAAATAGGATTGGGTTTCGCCCTGACGTTCCGCCTTGGTACGTAGCTGTCGCCGCACAATCGGGGAAACGAGAACCGTGAGTAACACAAACAAGGGGATAACCGCCAACGTTACTAGCGTCAACACCCAGCTATAGATAAACATGACCACGATGTAGACAACGGAAAAAACCGCATCTAACACTACGGTCAACGCTGTTCCTGTAAGAAACTGGCGGATATTTTCTAGCTCATTGATACGGGTGGCTAATTCCCCAACAGGCCGTCGTTCAAAATATCGCAAAGGCAAGCGTAACAAGTGGTCAATGATTTCCGAACCTAGAGCCATGTCAATGCGGTTCGTCGTATCCACAAATAAGTAAGTACGCAAGCTCGTTAAAAGCGCCTCGAAAATCGCGACACCCACCAGTAGAATTCCTAGGATGTGCAGGGTGTTGATGCTGTTTTGCACGATTACCTTGTCGATAATCATCTGGATCATCAAGGGATTCGCCAGACCAAACAGTTGCACAAAAAAGGAAGCAATTAAAACTTCCGTCAAGACCTTACGGTAGCGAAATAGGGAAGGAATGAACCACGAGAGTCCAAACCGCTCTTTAGGGGTATCTT
Source organism: Coleofasciculaceae cyanobacterium (assembly GCA_036703325.1). GTDB lineage: Bacteria > Cyanobacteriota > Cyanobacteriia > Cyanobacteriales > Coleofasciculaceae > DATNPI01. The sequence continues at coordinate 8,577 of DATNPI010000229.1, read as the reverse complement.
TAGTTGGCTGGAGCAATAGCACCTGACCGTCTTCACCCCACTTTTCCAGGAAACGTGAGGGTTTGAGACGTTTAAGCCCCACTTCTGGTATGGCTAGTACTAGTTCCCGTTCACTGCTTGAGTAGAGGATGGCGAAGCTGTCTTGCCAGGAGAGCATTGCCGGGGTTGGCAGGCGGCTGACTGCAACACCAGGCACATTCACCAGTTGGGCGCTCAATCCCAGCATATCGGCGACAGCACCACAGTGCTGGAGGGAGAGGCTACCGCTCTTGGATTGCTGGTTGAGAATGACGCGGCGTACAGTATCTCGGCGGAAGGGCATACCCCAGTGCTGACTGAGCATCTGGAAGCACGCTAACGTCCCATCAATCGGTCCTCTGCCGCGAACAACGGGATAGTGAGCCTTGGTCGATCGCTCTTTTTGAGCATAGCCCCCTGAGGCTTCCGGTGGTTGCTCTGGGGCGTAAGGAATCTCTGCTTCTGTAGAGACAAGGGTTATCGCGTCTGTACCGGCATCCGTATGGGCAGGTGATTCTGGTGTGAGCGTTGGGCTGGCAGGGGAGAGTAGGTCGGCCGGAATGCCAACTAGGCGAGTGAAACCAGAACCTTTGACCTCCAAGGTTGCAACAGTTTCCGAGGTGAGACAAGTTCCAACGGGTGAGTTAGCGGGTGCTCCGCCACTGACAAACCATACCCGATCGCTGTCGAGTTGGCTGGACATCTGCCTACCACGAGGCAAATTACAGATTAAGGCATTTGACCAAGCCTGAAGGGCAAGTTCTTTGAGATCGCTGGCTCTATCTCCATTTACTCGTCGCTCCAGTTCAGCACCTAGGAGGTCGAAAATTTCCACCAAGCCACAGCGCGATCGAAAAGCCCCTAAAAGTGCTGCTTCTGAGTTCAACAGAGCCATGAAGTTACTGGCGTTCAGGGTGAGACAAACTGATTCAGTGGAAGCGATCGCTGTTTCACAAGGTACTCCCCTCACCAACCCAACCCAGCCTATTATTTCTCCTGGTTGCAGCAACTTCAGCGTTACTGCTGCGGCGCGGCTGGGTTCGTAACCGAGGAGACGAGCTTGTCCCTCAAACAGAATGGCTACCTGAGCGGGCATTTGCTCGCGTACAACAATTGCCTGACCCATGCGATAGCGCAGCAACTGGCACTGTTTTGCTAGTTTTGCTAGTGCCGCCGATGACAACTGATCAAAAGGATAGATGCCAGCCAGAAACTCTGGAATCGTCGTCGTATAGGTCATTAGATCTCCTCATTAGATCTCCTATGAAAATAGGGGCTAGGGACTAGGGACTAGAGGGAAGAGATTTTCATCCTTGGTGGCGGCGAATCCACCATGATGCCTATCTTGAAAGTGCAAGGGAGTAGAGAAGCTCTCCGAGCAGGGAAGAGCCTTTCATACTTTCGTTGTATATGAAGTTTATGGAGTCTCTCGCCAAAGCTAACCTTTGCTATGTAGCGACATAACTGTTGCTACAGTACCTATCGCTTGCTCTAAGACAGCCATCGATACAGGAAGTCTATTGAACACAGAGCGATTAGGGCTTGTCCAAAATACGGTGTTCTCGTTCGTAGTCATTAGAGCTCTTGCTCTCAGTCAATTGTTGTGACCTAGCAGTAGTACTTATCTCCTAGGGCTTTGCCACTTATGCAAGAAGTCTATTAGTCCTTGGTTATTAGTCATTAGTGATTGCACTCCGGCTTGACTAATGAGTAATGAGTAATGGCTAATGACTACGAGAGACAGATAAAAGATGGCGTTAGCGAAGTGTTAGCGACGGTAGAAGCGTCGGCGATCGCCTAGTTAATTTTGCGCGACTCCTTAGCACTTAGAGCTGATTTATAAAGTGAAAATAAAGATAGCCCTCTAGTAGTGACCCAGACCCTATCAAGCGGTGATGTTGCTTGAAACCCAACTGATGGTAAGAAAAGCCTATAAAGTGACTTAACTGATACTCAGTAGCAGATAACTTAACCCCTGATTCCCCCTGCAAGACTGGGGGCATTCTCTATCGTTGACCCATGCGAGGTAGTCAACAGCATCTGCTATGTCTTGCGAACTGGCTGTTTGTGAGACATTCTACCTCACGAGCCACCGCCTTATTCGACAGTATATCATTCCTCTCTAATATGCCAAGTTTTAAATGAGCCAAAATAGCTCACAAGCTAAGGGGGCGTCCAAAAACAACTGGACCATTTCGCTTACCAAGGACAACTGACAACTAACAACTGACAACAAACCAGATATTCTCTTTGGAGTAGGAGTAATTTTTGGACGACTCCTAATTGCCAACAGCTGACTGCTGATTGAGTTGCTCAGAAAGCCAGGTACTAAAGCACTCGTTCAACAGGCGCTGACGCATAGGGGCATCTAGTTGAGCAGGAATAAACTTCTCTAGGCGTACAATCACAAGCCATTCTCCCAGGCGGAGCGGCGGACAAAGTTGCCCTGGCTGACTTGAACGAAGCAGTTGTGCAACAGTGGGATGAGGGGTACTCAGCTCAACTGGGCCAATTAATCCGTCAGTCTGGGCCTCTGGGCCTTGGGAATAGTCTCGTGCTAGCTCGGCAAAAGACTGTTCTTTTTCCTGAATTCGGAAATAGAGTTCTTGGGCAATTCCTGGCTCTTTCGTCCGAAGTAGGGAGTAAATCACTCGGTCTAACTGACCCTTACGACTCAAGAAATAGGATTCTAGTTTGTGACCCCAAGTTGTTTGTTTAAATTTTTCGATCAACAGCCCCCTTGTCGCCAAGCCTTCTAGTTGCGCTAAAGTCATGTTGTGACGCGCAGCCCAAGCAAGTTTTGCCGTCTCGTCAGTGAGCTGATTTTGCTCAAAGAACTGCCCTAACGCTTGGGCTTTCTCCTCTGACGTACAACTGATCGGGGCGATCGCCTGATCGATGATGATTTCGCGCAGCAACGGTGTCAGCAGTTGGTAGTTCGTTAGCAGGGGCAGAATTTCTTCAGCTGTGATTTCGCGATCGCCAACTTGTAAAGCCGCTTTCATAGCAGAAAAACTCTCTTAAGGGTTACGACATTTTTTCTAAGAAAATCCCACTAACCTAGGAAGCTAGTAGGAGCAACACTTCTAGAACATTGATCTAGTAAGGCGAATACTGCTATAGTACTTGGAGACAAAAGTCGGGAGATCGGGCGAGGCTTGAACTACATTCACCCAATCCCCCAGCTTACTTCACAAACACACTGCTCAGCTGTCCGACTACTGAATCGATCCTTTAGCCAAGGTTCCTGTTTTAGACCAAGGTGAATGAGGAACTGTCGATAGTGTCAGCAGGTACCCAGGTTAAGGTTGCCAGGATGTCGTTGCTACCGGCAATACTAATCTGGGTGAAGATATCCTCACCGTTCATTCCCTGGGTAATTGATAGCTGCTCAAAGGTCAGCCCCTGGGTTAACCCAAGTAAATCGTTACAGGCGTTAAAGTTCATAATCGTAGTAGAACCTTCGCCTGCGGCAAGAGCAAACAGGTCATTACCACTACCCGTATACACTGTGTTGTTGCCCGTACCACCGTAAATGATATTGTCGCCATGGTCTGCGTAGATGAGGTCATCACCTGCACCAGCGTCGATAATATCGTTACCAGCGCCAGCGTAAATTTCATCATTGCCATTACCAGCGTTGATAGTGTTGTTACCCTCACCTGCGTAAATCACGTCATCGCCAGCGCTAGCCGTGATAACGTCGTCACCGTCACCGCCATTGTAGATACTCCCACCATTATCACCAGGGTCGGTGGTGTCGCCACCGCCACCAGGAGGGGTGTCGCTGCCATTAAAGTTCAGCAGGGTTCCCGTCGTTGCGTCGAGCTTGGCTACCCAGCCATCAAAAGACCCAGCATTGCTAGCCCCTAAAGATCCCTGAGTAACTCCTGTAACGAAGAGGTTACCAAAGTTATCAGCGGTAACACCGTAGCTCTCATCGCGATCGGGGGTTCCAAACTGTGTAATCCACTGCTGATTGCCACTGGTGTCAAAGCTGGCCACCCAGGCATCGAAAGACCCAGCATTTGTTCCTCCCAAGTTGCCGTCGGTATAACCCGACACGAAGAGATTGTCATTTTGGTCGATGAATAGGCTATAGGCTTCATCATCACCAGCAGTGCCAAACTGTTTAACCCACAGCTGGTTCCCTTCACTGTCAAACTTAGTTAGGTAAGAATCATAAGAGCCGGCATTTCCGGTTCCCGCCAAATCACCCAAGGTCCATCCTGTAGTGTAAACATTGCCCTGACTGTCTGTGCGGACATCCCACGACCATTCATAATCGGCAGTCCCATACTGGGTAACCCACTGCTGCGCACCGGTGCTGTTGTCTAACTTGGCTAGCCAGTTATCATAAACTCCCTGATTGGGTGCTGCTAGGTCGCCATTCGTCCATCCTGTGACGTAAACGCTGCCATCGTTGCCGACAGTAAGACCGTAATTTTCGTCAAAATTCAAGAAACCAGAAGTTCCAATCTCCGTGAACCACTGCTGGTTGCCATTGGTATCAAATTTGATGACGAAGGAATCGTCTGGATTCTCGATAGAGGATTTGACATCAGCTCCCGAGATGAAGACATCACCAGTGTTTTTGTCAACAGCAATGTTAAAGGCATTAAAAATCTCATTTTGCCCAATCTGTTGAATCCACTGCTGGTTCCCATTGCTGTCATACTTGGCGACGAAGGTATCAAGAAGGTTGGCTTGCCTGGGACCGGCCAATTCGCCGTCAGTAACTCCAGTTATGTAGTAGTTACCTTGATTGTCGGTGTCGATGCCATAGATCGTTTCAAAACCCGCAGTGCCAAACTGTTGAGTGAACAACTCAGTGCCATTACCGTTATATTTGGTCACAAAGTTATCACGAAGCCCTTCATTGGCTCCTGCCAAAGAGCCATTGGTTCCTCCTCCTACATAAACATTGCCAGAGGGGTCTGTGACGATACCTAGAGGGATGTCAAAAGCTGAAGTCCCAAATTGCTTAGTCTCTGGTACTACTGGTCCTGGCGGTGGGGTGGTACCTCTGAATTGGAAATAGCTCTGCCCTAAATCCAAGCCAGAAGCCCCTAGCAAAAAGCCGACGACATCAGGGCCAGTTTCGTTTTGGTAAGCGATCGCTGTTCCAAATCCAACATCTAGCAGTTGGTAGTCGCTTGCACTGCCGTATAGCTGAATGGAATCCAGCCCTGAGTTGAAGTCAGTAATCAAAGCAAAGTCGTTTAAACCGGAGTTGCTGGGGTCGCCGTTGGCATAGTAGGGTTTAGTCCAATCACCAAGAATAAATGTGTCACTAAACTCACGACCAGCGGGATCTTCTAGTGGGAAATCGCCTAAGAGAATATCAACTTGTGGTTGATCGGGATTCGGTGCATCAGGTTGATATCCAAGAACGACATCGTTCCCAACGCGACCCAAAATGAGTTGACTTGGTCTAAAGCCTATAGCAATGTCGCTGCCAGGTGTGAATAGTTGGGGTGAAAATAGTTGGTCTTCCACTTGTTTGATCTCCTAGTAACGAAAAATTGACAGTAAAAGCTGTACCAAGTCGGCTGAGGTTTGCATCACTCTCATTTCAGGGCATATGTGGCTGCAGGAACGCACAGTATCGTTCCCTTACCACTGCAACAGAAGGTGAGTTGCTTAGTCGGCTTGGGTTTGGATCGCTCTCGTTTCAGGGTGTATGTATCTGAAGGAGTGCTGCGTAGATGCTTGTCTTAAAAATTACAAAGCTTTTCAGTGGTATTGCTTACGGTAGTAATCTCGTAAGCCCTTGTCTTTCTCTATCTGAAAGCATCTTGGCATTAGGCTTCCGGCGATGTCCATGCTTTCCAGGTATCTTCATCTAAAAAACATACGGAGAAGTTGCCTACTGTTCGCGTAAATACGTAGATGAATCGGCTCTACTACTGATTGCACATGAGTTTGAGGGAATCATACCTAGGAGAGAGGTACTCTTCTATTCATAAAGCCTTTATCACTATAAAGACTTTTTATAAATTTCACTTATAGGAGAAAAGTGGTAACGCGTTTAGGAGGATATTTCGGACATCAACGCCTAACCCGTATTGGCATTTAAGTTCTGTGGCGAGGCGGGTTGAAGCTAGCATCTTTGTGCGAGGGTTGGCAATTGCTCTGTGTTTCCGACGCTTGGTGAAGAAGTCCTGGCTTTTTCTATTTAGCGACAGGACTTATGCATTCGCAGAGCTAACCCCCCTGGCTCTGGAGGGAACTGGATTTATATAACTGATAGGGACTTGTGTCAGATTCTTGGCTAAATCCTCAAGATGATGCTGTTATCAAAAACGAGGTGGAGTGCGATCGCATAGTTTGTGTGTAGCGCGAGCGCACATAGATATCCAACTCAATGAGGCGAGAGGCGATCGCATAGCTTTATCACATCTACTCTGGTTAATTCACCAAGGTTGCACCTTTAGCAAGAACAAACTCACCGCGTGAGGACAACAGGGGAGATTCATTAGTTGCAATCTCTTTTAGCAATTGGTAGACAACTTCCCGACTTTCAGGATTAGCTGAATGCAAAAGCTCCTTATATAAAGCACGGGCTGAATCATCATTTAGGATTCAGTAATGGAGAGTTTTTGACCAGTCTGGCGCACGAACAATTAATTTAGGAGCAACATCGATAAGTGCCTGAAGCTGCTCTTTTTCATCAAAAGATTCTAGAAAATGGATCAGACCATACATGACTTTGTGATGCTCGCACTCATCGTCTAAAACGAGATGCAGTTCTGGCAAATATTCGTTTTGGGATTTTTAGCAAGTTCAGCCATAGCTTCTTCAAAGGCTATGACCTCCGCACGAGAGCGCATGAATCTGTCCAACCTGCACAATTGGGATGCTCCCGACAAAACGCATCAAAGCCTTTTCTGGTAAGACTTCTCAGAAAAGTTCAAATTTTGTCCTTGAAATTGTTCCACTCCCCAGATTTCTGGGAACTCTATGATTAATCCTCTTGAGATTTGCCAGTCAACCGGGATGTCTCATACTCTTATCCGCTCATATAACCCCCAATTCCAGTCCAGTCGTAGAGACGTTCCGGCGGAACGTCTCTACAAAGTGAAAGCGGGTTACCCAAAAAGGGGGTAGTAGACCCGGATTTAGTATCAATTCCTAACGTTGAGTCTTATACCTAAAGACAGCACATCTTACAGAGGCATCAAGGATTCGATTGGGTTGATTCACCAGCAACCCTTAAAACCGTGCATAACAGTCAAAAATTCAAGGTTCTCATCCATGAAAGACGATAAGAAGCTGTGCGAGGAATTGCAGAATCGAGCAATTGATTCAGAACACGAACAGGCGTTAATAGACCTTGCCGAGCAACTCCTCAACGAGTTTGAAAGCGGGTCATCAGAAGCGGTGACAACCCTGGTTCGTTATCAGATGGACAAACTGCGTAACGCTTACAACAAAGCCTACAAGACCTTAACGGAAACAATCGGTTTATAAGGAGTTACTGGAAATGAGAAACTATCGCATTGTCTCGCTTAAAGTGAAAGGATTTAGAGGATTTCCCGAACAGGCAGGTGAGAGGGAGTTTCAATTTGACGACCCCTGCACCTTACTATTAGGGGTTCAGGGAGGAGCCAAGAGCAGTACGCTGAACGCCATCGAGTGGTGTCTATTTGGAGATAAAGTAGCCAACAAGAGTGCCACAAAAATCGAGGAGCGCAAGAACTGGTTGGTCAGAAACAAATCGTCAAACGAGGCTAGTGTAGAAGTCACCTTCGAGCGAGACGGGGAATTACTGAAGGTGTATCGCTGCGACCGCAAACGACGCGGCAAACCTCCCTTCTACTATCAGATTAACGGCGGCACACCTCAAGAAGATGAAACCGGACTGCGGGTGATACTCGGCGTTGAACTGACTGACTACATGAGTTGTGTTTACCTCCATCAAGAAGTCATCAATGCTCTACTCGTTCAAGAACCCAAAGAACGGCAGAATGCTCTTGACCGACTCATGGGATTAACCAATTGGCGTAATCTTTTTGAAGGCATAAAAAGCGCTAAAGCCGCCGATGAGTTTAAGAAAATTGATGAAGAGTTTGGCAAAATCGCCAGCAAAATCGAGACAGCCAAAGCCGTTAAGCAAAACAGCTTAGAGCAAGCCAAAGAGGATGCAGTATCCCATAAAATTGCTCTCAAGGAACTCTCACTAGACGGTGCTAAATCTCATTGCAAAGCCGTTTCAGAAACCATGCAGCGTTTCGCTAACGACTATGGATTGCTAGTGCCATCACTACCTAAGTGTCAGACAATTGACGATTTAGAACGGTTCATAAAATCGGGCAAGCAAGCTATCAAGAAATTAAGAAATGAGCAGCCTGACGCCGAACGGCAGAAAGAATTGCTCAAGCAGCAGACTGAACTCAATCGTCTGAAAGTTAACTTTGAGAGCAAGCGCAATGCTCAAAAGCAACAAGAAGAGCAAATTCAGAAACTGCAAGAGAAACACGGCACTTTATCAGCAGTAGCCGCCAAGAAAAACCAGGTTGAGAACGAACAGCTACCAGCAGCAAGAGACCGTCTCTA
>DATNPI010000211.1:0-5407 GCA_036703325.1 Coleofasciculaceae cyanobacterium | reverse complement strand
CCAAAGCAGCACCGATTCTCCCAGCAATAACCACTTTTTCAACCTTTGCTCCCGAAGTACGTCAGTAATGCAGCAACCCTTCCCCTGCAAAATTCGGATGCTAGGTGTTGCTAGTTACAACTTCCTTACCGTTGCCGCTGGTACTGTCCTGGGAGGTGTGGAAGCGACACCTAAGATTTGGGATATTGCCGGAGCTTGGGTGATTGTACAAGCTGCTGGTGGTGCTTGGGTGGCGCTGGATTCCCAGCCGATTTTTCCTCTCAACGTTGGGCAGGATTATGGTAAGCGATCGCTTCCTACCCTTGTCGTCAGCCACCCGGAACTGGTGCGAGTGTTTCAACCATTAGTGCAATCTGTAGTTAAGAGTTGAAGTTATGGGGTTCAATACCCCTAAAATTAGCAATTTCCTCAAGGCTTGCTACAAAAAAATGTTAGCTGAACACTATCAATTGCGTTCCCAAACAAAGTCTGCAATAGGTTTGTTCTTCGGGAATGAGGTGCCTTCGGAGGGACTCAGCAAGACTGAACGCTGAATCAAATTGTTGTTACCTAGGCGTCGAGCAACGCGGCTGGGTATCCCGTAGCCGTAAACAATATGACCTTTCCCAGCTAACACCACTACCAGGTAGTCGGGGTTGGCTTTGACAAATTGGGCAATCTTCTCTGCCATTGTTTCATCCCACAGCACCTGCGCCGTGAAAAATCGCTCAAAGCTGTTGCTGTTGCCATGCCCTGACTGATGATGCTGTTCGTAGATGTCCTGAGCCATTTTCCGGTAATCGGTGTTATCTGTCCGAATTTCTGAAATCGGTGGGATATACCTGCGCTCGTCGGTTGTTAGGCTTTCTAACCCATTACGGGCAACTTTGCGCGTTACCTCTGTGGGTGTATTCAAAGCTAAGACAGGCAGTTGATTGGTTTTAGCGAAGCCCAGTAGCGGTGCATAGTTTTCCCAAGGAAAGCCCCAGCGTTTTTCATACTCGCTTTGCTCCACCAACTGAGTTTCTGTTATTTTCCCTGCCAGGTATTGGTCAAGGACATCCTGAAAGGGCCGCTGAAACATCTCCATTGCGATCGCAATTTTTCGATTCTGTTGGTGGAGTGCTTGCAGAATTTCCAATTGGGCTTTATGGTCTTCGGGACTATTGTGGGTTTCTCCCAGGTACACAACATTTGCCTTAACCAGTTCTTGCAATATCTGTTGTTGAGTCAGCTGTTGTGTTCGGAGTTGGGGAGGAGTTGAGGCACTTTGGGCATAAATTGGGGGGGTACACAGACAGAAGATTCCCAAAGACCAGGCGCAGAGTTTGGCAATTTGGCGTTTTCTCATAATTCTAATTTAGCGATTAGTGATTAACGGCGTTACTATCAACTGCCCGCCATTTAACAGAAGTGCCGTAGTGCAGGGGCGGCTCTTGGCTTCTAGTGGTTTTAGCTAAAATAGATCTCATAAAGTTTGAGGTTAAATGGGCTTATCGAGACTATCTACGGCAATCTTCAGGGTCTAAAGTCTAGCCAGCTCAAGCAGCTGCAACGGCTGTATCATCAGCGGCTACCGGGCGATAGCTTAACAACGCCAGAGTTTGCCCAACGACTGGCAGCTATCAGTGCGGATATTAAACAGCCTTTATGTACCTACATCAATCGCCGGGGACAGGTGATTCGTGTGGGAGTCGGCACTCCTCCTCAGACCAAGATTCCCCCTCAGGAATTGCCCCGCTATGGTGCAGAACGATTGAGTGGAATTCGCTGCATTGCCACCCAGCTCAAGCCAGAAACGCCCAAAGAATCTGCTTTAACCGCAATGGTGATTCAGCGACTTGATGCCTTGGTGGTGATCAATGTTACCGAGGCAGGATTCGAGCGGCGGGGTGGTGGCGCTACAGGTTATGTCAAAGAAACCTACTTAGCTCACTTAGTACCTCCCCCTGAAGAAGGAGTGCAAAATCTTGACGACAACATTCAGACTTCGGGCATGGAATTAAGCTGGAGTCTGTCGCCACCGTTGAGCTTGGATATGCTGACCAAGCAGGATTTCCTGGATTTGGTAGAAGGACTTGAATCCGAGTTTCGACGGGAATTTGTTGCTCAACAAGTCGATACCGACCAAGATCGGGTGCTGATTGTTGGGTTGATGACCGATGACGTAACCAAAGAACGATTTGAAGAGGGCTTGGCAGAAATCGCCCGGTTAGTGGAAACTGCCGGTGGTGAAGTGTTGCAGACGATGCGGCAAAAGCGATCGCGTCCTCATCCCCAAACCGTTGTCGGTGCTGGTAAAGTCCAGGAAATTGCCCTAACCTTACAAACACTAGGAGCCAATCTCGTAGTATTTGACCGCGACCTCTCACCCGCGCAAATCCGCAACTTAGAATCCGAAACCGGCGTCCGAGTCGTAGATCGTACCGAAGTAATTCTGGATATTTTTGCCCAACGCGCCCAATCTCGCGCCGGTAAATTGCAGGTAGAACTTGCCCAACTAGAATATATGCTGCCCCGTCTTACCGGTCGCGGTCAGGCAATGTCACGCTTGGGCGGCGGTATCGGCACCCGTGGTCCTGGTGAAACAAAACTAGAAACCGAACGCCGTGCCATTCAGCGCCGCATCACCAGGCTTCAACAGGAAGTGAACCAGCTGCAAGCCCATCGCTCACGGATGCGCCAGAGGCGTCAGCAATACGAGATACCTTCGGTAGCAGTCGTGGGTTATACCAATGCAGGGAAATCTACCCTGTTAAATACACTGACTAATGCTGAGGTCTACACCGCTGACCAGCTGTTTGCTACCCTTGACCCGACCACACGACGGTTGCCAGTTGCTAACGCTATGACGGGAGAGCCTATTGAAATTCTGCTTACCGATACCGTCGGATTTATCCACGAATTGCCCCCGCCTCTGGTGGACTCCTTCCGCGCCACCTTAGAAGAAGTCACCGAAGCTGACGCCCTACTTCATGTGGTGGATTTATCCCATCGGGCATGGCAAAATCACATTCGCTCTGTGATGACCATTCTGTCGGAAATGCCTGTCACACCGGGACCGATACTAGTGGCGTTTAATAAGATTGACCAGGTAGACGGTGATACCCTGGTGCTGGCTCAAGAAGAGTTTCCCCAAGCGGTGTTCATTGCAGCAAGTGAGCGTCTCGGACTGGAAACTCTGCGTCAGAAACTAGCTCAGTTAATTCAGTACGCGCTCAATCCTCATTGAACCGAAAAAACGTCACTCGATTTGGCATTTTAGATTTTGGACTTCGGCGTGCAGTTCGACAAGCTCACTGTCCGCGCGGTAACTGAGCCTGTCGAAGTTCAGTCGAACGATTTTGGATTTTGGGTTAATTCTCATGGATGAATCCAGGGGCTGTCAGCAAGGTGCCATAAAATACCCACCTTACTCAGAGATTCTCACTTGTGTTTTTCGCCAAAATATGCGTTGTACGGGGGATTTGCTATTGCTACTGGTGAGCGTTAATCTCTAGAAGAAGGGAAAATTAAAAATAAAGACATAACTTCAAGTTTGATGCTTCATCCCGGCGACGCCGAGATTTTGAATTTTCTTGAGCAAATCCAGCTAGCTCGAAATGTAGCCGCTGGCTTGCGGTGCTATCGTCTGCGAACAATGTGCCTGCACTTTGGACGCTGGCTGAGATTAAATGAAGAACAAACGCGCCAACTAGTTTTCTTGAGCTATTGCCACGGCTTGGGAAAAATTGGCATTCCCGACTCAATCCTGCTCAAGCCCGGTTCTTTGAGCGAACAGGAGTGGGCGAAGATTCGAGAATATCCAGAAGTTTCAGCGCTCATCTGTAATCAGCTCCCATCTCTCAAGGAATTTGCCCCCTTAGTGCGATCGCATCAAGAGCGGCTCAATGGCACAGGCTATCCTGATGGGTTGACTGGCGACGAAATCCCTTACATTGTTCAAGTCTTCCAGTTGGTGAATGTAGCGGATGCAATTATCAGTAAGCGGTTACATCGCACCCGCAAAGACTCACAAACCGAGCGCCCCTACTGGGTGCAAGCCGTTGAGGAAATCAAAAAAGAGATGCAGACTGGGGCAAGAGACCAAGCGCTGTGTGAACAGTTTTTCCGGTTTCTTGAACTGTACTACCGAGGTGGCGGCTGATCCCATTTTGGATTTTGTCAATAGGACTGCCAGTCAAAATTGCCAAGCTAAAATCCAAAACTCAGTTACTCTCACTTGAGAGCGTTCCATGGAAGCGATCGCATCGGTTATGCATAGAAAGAAATACGCCCTAGGGCTTCTCCCCTCCCCCACTCTCCCCCTCTCCCCTCGTGTTTCTTGAGAGTTCACCAAAGAGCATTAAATCCCAGCTCTTGCAAACTATATACCCCAGTCGCATCGGTGAGGTTGTATTGCAATGGTGTCACGGTTATGTATCTATCGCGAATTGCCTGAACATCTGTAGGTACATCAGGGGGAAGGTGGAGATGTGCTGGTTGTTCGACATCTTCCAGGGCTTCCCCGGCTAACCAGTAATAAGTTTTGCCGCGTGGATCAACTCGTTTCTCAAAGGTATCGATATAGCGACGAATGCCTTGACGGGTAATTCTAACACCAGCAATTTCTTCCGGCTTTACTGGCGGCACATTGACATTTAGTAACATCAGTTCTGGTAGCGGATGCTTGGAGACCTGAGTAACCAGGTTTTTAGCAAACATCGCCGCTGTTTGAAATTCTCTTGAGGTATAGCTAGCAAGACTGAAAGCAATGCTGGGGATACCTTCGATTACGCCTTCCATTGCCGCTGAGACCGTGCCAGAGTAGAGGACATCAGTACCGAGATTAGAGCCGTGGTTAATGCCAGAAAGAACCAAATCTGGTGGAGTATCAATCAATGCCCCCAATGCCAGCTTCACGCAGTCTGAGGGCGTCCCAGAACAAGACCAAGCTCTCACGGTTGGGTGAAAAATAGTTTCGATAACTTCGGCACGAATTGGGTCATGAAGAGTCAGACCATGACCAGTGGCAGAGCGTTCTCGGTCAGGACAAACGACGGTAACGTCATGGCCAGCTTCGGCAAGAGTGTCAGCGAGAGTGCGAATACCGAGGGCAAAGATACCGTCGTCGTTGCTGATTAGCAATTTCATGAAGTACTGTAGCGGCAAAGAGTGAAAGTCGTTGTTCGATTTTATCTTGTGGGAGTATGCTACTAGGGTTTACTACCATCTAGGCCATATAAGAGGACTTGCCCATTATCTGCCAAAAAGCCCCCTAACCCTCCAACGAAAGGGGGAACTAGAATCTTTTCCTCAAAGTTGGCAAGTCGTGGGGCTAGTGCAGTGCGGCAGAAATAACCCACCCGTTAAAAAAGGTTCAAACGCTTACTGTAAAAGCTTTCTTCCCTTCTGCCTGGTCACTGAGCGTGTCGAAGTGCTGCCTCAT
>DATNPI010000173.1:0-3201 GCA_036703325.1 Coleofasciculaceae cyanobacterium | reverse complement strand
GTTAACTCGTTTGCCCGTAATCGATCGTAATCTCGTGCAGCAGTGGGAAGATAAGCTGCAATCTTTGCCAAGTGTTAAAGAAGTGGCGGTAGTAATTCAGGAGTCAGCCGTCAGTACTCCTTCTCTTCATTTATCAACTTTGCTACCAGACTGGAACTTATCCTCCTCCCCCAAGATGGAATCGTTGGTTGCACTTGGTGAAAAAGCAGCCAAAATTGCTCAAAAAACTACTGATGAGCCATCTAAAACACCCAAGGTGATGGCGATCTGCGATGGAGGTTCCTTGCCCGACGAACCTGAATCTCCACTTACATTACCGACAGTATTGTATCGGGCAGCACAACAGGTGCCTGGAGAGCGGATTATTTACCTATCTCCGGATGGTTCGGCTATCTCTCAGTCATATGCTGGATTGCTAGAAGACGCTGAGCGGGTTCTGGCAGGTCTGAGAAAGCTAGGGTTGCAGCCACAGGATAAGGTGATTCTGCAACTAGTCTTGACACAGGATATTCTCGCAGCATTTTGGGGCTGCATTCTTGGCGGTTTTATCCCCGTCATTATGGAAGTCGCACCGACCTATCAGAAAGCCAATGCAGCTATGGAGAAGCTGCTCAATGTGTTTCATCTACTAGATCGCCCATTAATATTGACTAGCAAGTCATTATTAGACTCACTCCAGCCTCTATCTCAGTGGTTGCCAGCAGAAAGCTTCCGACTCAGTGCATTAGATATTTTAAGAGAAAACAACGAACCGGATAAGACATACCACCCTAGTCAACCTAATGATCTGGCGTTCTTCACTCTCACCTCTGGCAGTACCGGAATGCCAAAATGCATCAGTTTGACCCATAACAATCTGATCTCCCGAGCCAGAGGAGCGAACATTCTCAATCAATACACTCCAGAGGAAGTAATACTCAATTGGTTACCCTTGGACCATATTGGCAGCATTTCAGACTGGCATATCCGCTGCGTATATTTGGGCTGCCACATGGTTTACGCCAACAAAGAATACATTCTGGGTCGTCCTCTAAGATGGATGGATTTAATCGATCGTTACCGCATCACCCATAGCTGGTCTCCTAACTTTGTCTATGCTTTAGTCAATGATGCCCTAAAGCAGGAACCGGAACACACCTGGGATTTATCCTGTGTGAAATGTTTGATTACCGCTGGTGAAGCGGTTTCCTCCAATGCTGTGGAGGAGTTCATCAATAATCTTTCTGTCTATGGGTTCAAGCGCACTGCCGTTAGACCGGGATTTGGTATGGCGGAGATGGGATCTGGCATTACCTACTCCCAGGCGACTACAACTCAACAATTTATTCGCCACACCGTTGATAAAGCCTCGTTAAATGGTACTATTCAACGGGTCAGTTTGGATTACCCAAACTGTAGCACGTTTATCGACTTGGGTGTGCCGATTCCAGGCATTTCGATTCGTATTGTTGATAACAAAGGCTGTCCTATTCAAGAGGATGTAATTGGTCAACTACAGGTTAAGGGGGATGCCGTTTCCCCAGGATATTATAAAAACCCAGAGGCAAGTAAGGAAAGTTTCCTTCCCGAGGGCTGGTTTAACACGGGCGATCTGGGCTTTATTTCCAATGGACATTTAGTAATTACCGGACGCGCCAAGGAAACCATTATCATTAATGGTGCAAACTACTACAGCCACGAAATTGAAGCTGTGGTTGCAGCCATTGAAAAGATTGAGGTATCCTGTACCGCTGCCTGTGCTGTGCGTGATGGTAAGAGCGCAACAGATAAGTTGGTAATCTTTTTCAGTCCTAGCTGCTCAAAAGATGATGAACTGGTTGAGTTGCTCAAAACTATTCGGCAAGTGGTGGTTACCAGAATAGGTATAAATCCTGATTACCTAATTCCATTGGCGAAGGAAGTCATTCCCAAAACAGCGATTGGTAAGATTCAGCGATCTCAACTCAGCCAGCGATTTGAGCAGGGAGACTTTGATTCCATTCTCAAACGAATTGATATTCTATTAACCAATTCAAACACGCTACCAGACTGGTTCTTCCGCAGGATTTGGCGGCCTAAAAAAGCTGTAACTCTGAAAGGATATCCTCAAACAGGTCAAACTCTATTGTTTATAGATAGTTTGGGTTTAGGCGATGGCCTGTATGCAGAATTGAGTAATCACAATCAATCCTGCGTTAGAGTTGAGAGTGGCTCGGACTTTATCCAGCTAGAAAGCGATCGCTATCGTATCGATCCTAGTAATCCGGAGCATTACAAACAATTACTAAAAGCCATCTCCAGCAATAAACAACCAGTAGTGCAGATTGTACATCTGTGGAGTTACGGGAAATTCAGTGGAGAAATTGCTAATCCTGATGAACTCGAACAAGGACTGAATCGGAGTATCTATAGTCTGTTATTTCTGACCCAAGCACTAGCTGAATTGCAAAATACCGATCGGACTGTGCGTTTAGTGGTAGCTGCTAGCCATACTCAGCCGACTGCATCAACAGATACAATCGTCGCGACCCACGCCCCCGTTTTGGGACTGATCAAGGTACTTGTCCAGGAACTTTCTTGGCTAGATTGTCGCCATGTCGATCTATCTGTAGAAGAAGCTATTAAGCTAAATGTAGCTCATGTCTGTCAAGAATTACGAGTAATTCAAGCCGAACGGGAAGTCGCCTATCGGGCTGGACAGCGCTTGATTCCCCGTTTGGAGAAGGTGGACTGGACCCAATCACCCCAGTCCCAAATTCCATTAAAAGTAGGGGGAACATATCTCATCAGTGGTGGTTTGGGTGGCGTTGGTTTAGAAATCGCGCAGTATTTGCTGCAACACTACAAGGCGCGATTGCTACTGGTGGGACGCACCCCCCTTCCCGATCGCCAAGAGTGGGAGACTCATATAGCAATAGGGGGTAGGGTTGCTGAGCGGATCAAAGCATATCAGTCCTTAGAGGCGTTGGGGGGAGACTTGATTTATGAGTCTGTGGATATCTGTGATTACCCCCAAATGAAACAAGCTGTCGATCGAGCGATTTCCCGCTGGGATTGTGAACTGGAGGGCATTATTCATTTAGCCGGGGTAGCATCAGAACGTCTGTCCCTTGAGGAAACTCGTGAGAGTTTAGCTGCAACGCTGCGTCCCAAAATGCTGGGCACTTGGGTACTACACCAATTGATTAAAGAGCATCCTAACAAGATATTTATCAGTTTCTC
>DATNPI010000119.1:0-21827 GCA_036703325.1 Coleofasciculaceae cyanobacterium | reverse complement strand
TGGTGGTCAAATCGTGATTCCAGGATTTGGCCCAGCACCAGTGTTGCTTAAAATGATCCAGCAGAAGCTTCCCAAATCGGTGCAGCGCCGCCTAAGTTACGTAAATACAGTGGTCAGGGTCGTTGAGCATTGGGAATGGGCACAGGGGCTGCATCAGGTAGGTCGAAACCAGCTGTATATCAATCGCGGCTTAGGAACTTACCCGCCAGCACGCTTGTTTTGTCCACCAGAAGTTACGGTCATTACTCTGGTTTAGGCTATTAGGGAGTGAGGAGTGGAAAGAAGGAATATCTGCTCACAGTTCTTGGCTCAACGCTCCTTAAACCTGAGTGTGACTCTGCAACCAAGCCGTTAAATCTACTGTACTGGTAAAATCTAGCACTGCCTCTCCTAGATTTTCTAATTGCTCAAAGGATAATTGACGGATGCGAGTTTGGATATCGGGGCTTATTGCTCTCAAACGACGCTCTAATTGACGCAGGATTAATTCAACTTGTCCTTGCTGTATGCCTTGCTGTACACCTTGCTCAATGCCTTTGAGAATTGCCCCTTGCTGGTCTTCAAGAAACATCTGCTGCCGCTCTAAATTTTCAAGCTCTTCAATACTTAAATTGGCAACATTGGCAATTCTAAATGCTTTCTGAATTTCTGGCACTTCACCCATTCTTTCTGGTACTGTCTCTAGGGCACTGGTCTGTTTCAGAAAATAAATCCATTTGTCTGTTATTGTCTCTAGTTCAGCTAACTCTTTCTGAAAATTTGGTAACTCAACAAATACCAGGTCTAGCGGATGCTCAGGATAGACAAATGAATCCTGCATATCGGCGAAGGTAAAATGTGAAATAACCTTGCTCCGATTGGAAAACATTTGAAAATCAGTAATGGTTAACGCAATTACTGGCTTTAATCTTGAGTATCCTTCTCCAGATTTTAGTTGGGTACTGTAGGTTTTTGCGGCATTGTAGACTACCCGTTTATCAAAAGCGACTACATTTAAGACTTGCATTTCAATAATCACGATTTTGTTCCCAGTAATCTTAGCTTTGACATCTAAGAAGGTATCTTTCAGACTGGGAATACGGGGAGCGGAATAAGGGTCAATAATTTCTAAGTCTTCAATAATGCGCTGTCCGTCATAGAGGAGAGCGTTTAAGAAACTGATTAGGATATCTTTACTGTCGGTAGAACCAAATATTTTTTTGAAAGCAAAGTCGGTTTTTGGATTAATAAAACTCATAGGGGTTACTTGGAAGTTAAAGATTTACCGATTGCGGATTGTTATTTATAGGGTTTGGTAGTTTGTTATTATATCGCTCACGCACAACTTCATTGAAGAATTGTAAAGGTCTATGGTCTGTCGCTCTCGAAAGGGGGTTTAGGAGCGATCGCATTTCTCAAAGGTTTACCAACATGCGAAGTTTATTGGCTTATCGCATTTTCCCAAGTCACACACAAAGTGCGTCAGTATAGCGTCAGGCTCATTACATCCGACGCTCAATTGGAGTTCCAAAAGCGCTGTGAATTCACTGATTCGCTAGGCAATAAGAGCCTCAATCACGCCGCCAAATCTTGATAGTCTTGTCAACGCTGCCACTGGCTAAAGTCTGCCCATCTCGGCTGAAGGCAACGGATACAACCTCCTTGGTATGACCCCTGAGGGTACCAAGTTCCCGCCCTGTACTCAGCTGCCAAATCTTGATAGTCTTGTCAGCGTTGCCACTGGCAATAGTCTGCCCATCGGGGCTGAAGGCAACGGAAATAACACAAAAGGAATCATTCGCTGTGAGGGTAGAGATTTCCTGCCTTGTACTCACTTGCCACACTTTGATCACACCATCAGGCTTACCACTGACTTGATTCGAGCTGCCACTGGCAATAGTCTGCCCATCCGGGCTGAAAGCCACGGAAGTAACCGGGGCTGTATGACCCGTGAGGGTGCAAATTTCCTGCCCTGTACTCACTTGCCACAGCTTAATAGTTTTGTCAGTGCTACCACTGGCTAGAGCCTGCCCATATGGGCTGAAGGCAACGGAAGTAACCGGGGCTGTATGACCCTTAAGTGTGCGAAGTTCCCCCGCTGTACTCACTTGCCACAGCTTAATAGTTTTGTCAGTGCTACCACTGGCTAAAGTCTGCCCATCCGGGCTGAAGGCGACGGAACTAACTGCGCTTTGAGTCTGCATTACACCCCCTCCGACGCGCTTGTGCCCATCCGGGCTGAAGGGGACGGAACTAAGTGCGCGGTTATGACCCTTGAGTGTGCGAAGTTCCTGCCCCGTACTCACCTGCCACAGCTTAATAGTTTTGTCAGTGCTGCCACTGGCTAGAGTCTGCCCATCCGGACTAATGGCGACAGAGAAAACCCCTACTGACCACCAGCCTGAATGTCCCTTGAGCGTGCGAAGTTCCCGCCCCGTACTCAGCTGCCACAGCTTGATCGTGTTGTCACGGGTGCCACTAGCTAGAGTCTGCCCATCCGGGCTAATAGCGACGGAATAAGCCCATGGATAAACCCATTTGGGATGACTTGTGAGAGTAAGGACGCATCGCCAGTTCTGAGTTGACTGCTTCGATGCCGACATAATCACATCGGCTGCTGCTGGTCTGGCTATAGCAGCCAGCGAGTACTGGCTTACTACTGGCGTTGCTTGATTCAACTCTCGGTTCAAATCTTTAAGTACTTCCCCTGCTGTCTGATAGCGCCGCTTGGTCGCACTAAAGAGCATCTTGTCGAGGATTTGACCTAGCTCATCACTCACCGGACTGTTCAAATAACTGCGCCAAACCCAATCCCCCTCGCTATCAGAGTACAGGTCGAAGGGTTCAACCTGAGTCAGTAGATGAATACAAGTCAAGCCCAAACTGTAGATATCGCTGGCAAAAACTGCTCTGCCGACAGATTGTTCGGGGGAAACATAACCAGCGGAACCAATCACTGTCCCCGTTCTGGCAAGAGCAGTTCCTGTGGCATATTTCGCCGCACCAAAATCAACTAGAACTAGTTGTCCATCACAGCGACGAATGATATTTTCTGGCTTGATGTCCCGGTGAATGACGTTGTGAGAGTGGATGAACTCCAGCGCAGCCAGCAAACTATTGAGCAAGTCACAAATCTGCGTTTCGCTGAAAACGCCTGACTCTGCCAAGGCTTGAGCTAAATTTTGCCCGTCAATAAACTCTTGCACCAAATACTGCTGCCCATCTTGGATGAAATAGGCTAGCAAATTGGGAATCTGGGGATGCCTGCCCAAGTTATCCAGACGCACTGCTTCTTGCTCAAATAGTTCTGCTGCTTTCTGGGTGTTGTCAGTGCCTTGGGTTTGGGGGAAAAACTGCTTGATAACGCAGCGCGGTTTGGAGGGTTTGTCCTCATCCACTGCTAAGAAGGTTCTGCCAAATCCCCCTTGGCCAATCGGTTTGAGGGCGCGGTAGTGTTCTCTGAGCAACAGCTTTGAACCGCAGCTTTGGCAAAGCAATGTCCCAGCTAGGTTCTGGGAATTCTGGCAATTGGGATTGAGACAATAGCTCATAGAGCAAGACAACTGGAGACCTTTGTTTTCATTGTGCTCTCAAGTTGCTTAACGATTGAAGTTTTGGACTTTGGACAAAAAGGAATAACTCAGCTAATGAAGCTGAGTTCATGGGTGGAAAGTCTATCCTCCAAACAGTTTTTTAGGCTGAGGGGCTAATATTGAATATTGCTTTGAGATGACCGATTGAGATAGCGTTTCCAGGAACAGGGTAGATGTACGACTAATTGGCGATCTGCCCACAGTTGAACCCAGTTCTCTTCGTGCTAAACATCAGAAAAAGCTCTCTGTTATAGATGTTATGCCCCAATTTGTTTCTCAATCCTTAAATTGGCTGCTAAGGCTGCTCTTCAAGCGGACTATCCTCGTTCTGACGATCATATTCTGCATCGGAGTGGGGTTAGCTCTGTCAAATATGTCTCGTCTTTCGTCGAACTTGATTGAATCACAAGCACTCCAGCATGCAGTTTCGTCTGCCAAATCCATTAACGAGGCGTTCGCCCTCTACAGCGATGCGGTCGTTGATCGTGCCAAAAAAGTTAAAGGGATTAGCGTCATCTATAACTACCTAAGTAAAGAGGGGGCAATCCCCAATCCAGCAACATTCGAGATCGAACTCGCTCAGCGCATCGGTGAAAAAAGTACTGAGATCAATGCTCGGGTGTATAGTGACTACCCCTTTCCTTTGCGAAAAGCCCAAGGTGGTGCCAGAGACGATTTCGAGCGGAAAGCCCTCCTCGCCTTGAGACAAAATCCAAAGCAGCCATTTTATCGCCAAGAGAAGGTTCAAGGTCGTACCTCATTGCGATATGGGGAGGCGATTATCATGAAAGCCAGCTGCGTTGCTTGTCACAATACTCAGCCTGATAGCCCCAAAAAGGACTGGAATGTGGGGGATGTGCGAGGAGTCTTGGAAATCACTCAGCCCCTAGACAGCTTCATCGAACAAACCAACAAGGGTCTGGCGGGAACATTTGTCATGTTAGGAGGAATATCCCTGTTGGCACTCTCAGGACTGACCCTGGTTATCGGTAGGCTGCGTCAAACCGCCAAGGAGTTAGAGGGGCGTGTCAGAGAACGTACCGCCGATTTGGCTCAAGCCAATACAGACTTAGAACAAAGGAACACACTAATTCGCCAAGTCTTTGGGCGTTACCTAACTAATGAAGTGGTAGCCAATTTGCTGGAAAGCCCCGAAGGATTGAAACTCGGTGGCGAGAGGCGCAAAATCACCATCCTCACTTCCGATTTAAGAGGATTCACCGCCACATCAGAACGATTGCAGCCGGAAGAAGTCATTCATATCCTCAACCTCTATTTGGAATACATGGCTGATGTGATTACCAAATATCAAGGCACCATTGATGAGTTCATGGGCGATGGGATT
Organism: Coleofasciculaceae cyanobacterium; assembly: GCA_036703325.1. Taxonomy (GTDB): domain Bacteria; phylum Cyanobacteriota; class Cyanobacteriia; order Cyanobacteriales; family Coleofasciculaceae; genus DATNPI01. The sequence continues at coordinate 16,910 of DATNPI010000119.1, read as the reverse complement.
TTGGTTCTTTTTGGTGCCCCCACGGCAAGAGAAGACGATGCCGTTAGGGCTGTCGCGTGTGCTTGTGCCATGCAACTGGCAATGGGTGCTGTTAATGAAAAGATGAAAGAGTTGGGCTTGCTGCCCTTAGAAATGGGCATTGGCCTCAACACAGGCGAAGTGGTAGTGGGAAATATCGGCTCAGAGAAACGCACCAAGTACGGCATCGTTGGTAGCCAGGTGAACCTAACTTACCGGATCGAATCCTATACAACAGGTGGTCAAATTATTATTTCAGAGCAGACCTTAAAAGATGCAGGGTCAATCGTGAAAATCCAAGGGCAAAGGCAGGTAAAGCCGAAAGGAGTGCAACAGCCTATCACGATCTATGAAGTCTATGGAATAGCCGGATTTTACAACCTTTATCTGCCTAGGGAAGAAGAGCTATTTTTTCCGCTTGATGAAGAAATACCGATACAATACGCACTTGTGGATGGAAAGAATATCAGTGACACCCTATTCAAGGGAAGTTTAGTTGAACTTTCAGATAAAGGAGCTAAGGTGCGCTCGGAGAATCTAGGAGAGGATAACCTGCCGTCTGCGCTGACCAATCTTAAGCTCAACTTATTAACATCGAACATTCCAGCAGAAGTCAGCGAAGATATGTATGCCAAGGTCTTACAAAAATGGGCAGAGAGGGGAAGTTTTTACATCCGTTTTACTGCTAACCCTCCGGCTGTACAAATGAGACTTGACGAACTCTACAATCGATTTCGGCAATAGAATACCAAGTTGCAGTCAACTGAAGGATGAAGGATGAAGGATGAAGGATGAAGGATGAAGGATGAAGGATGAAGGATGAAGGATGAAGGATGAAGGATGAAGGATGAAGGATGAAGGATGAAGGATGAAGGATGAAACCCACGTTTCGCACTAGTCAAGTGTCACACAAAGGAGTGCAAGGGGAATAATGGACTTTGGACAATTTTGGCTTGGCTAACGCATTTGTCCAAAGTCCAAAACACCAGTTGGGGGGCGAAAGACGCTTTTCGCTACGACACCGCCAACAGAGCGATCGCTTCTATCCCAGCTAAGTGTTAACATCACTCAAGCGTGATGTCAGGAACCGATCCATCCAGTTTTCCAGATAAACTCGATTTTTCTTTTGTTGCTCTGGATCGGTAGTGTCGAGGGGATAAGGTGCCAACCCAAAAATTGTCGCTGTCGTCACACAGAACATCGACTTCTGGAAACTTATGCAAATCTGCACCCGCAAGTCATCTTCACCCCGACGCGATCGCTTATAGATATCGTGCATATAGTCAGGAAGATAATGGCGCATATCCTGCATCAGCAGCGTCGGCGGAATTCCAGCACCACCAATGGGTAGGGGGTCAGCATACAATGCCCCATAATTAAATCGGCTTTGATCTGGGGAAATCTGATACGCCTGAGCATTATAGGAAACTGTGCCACGGAAAGGCGTTCCCCGGAAGAAAACTGCCTCTACATACGGCACCGCTACATCGGGTAGGAACGTCAATCCAACTGATTTAGGAATGATTTCATAGGCTTTACCCCGAATGTTTGCCGCATAGGTAATCGGTTGGTTAGCAGCGGCTACTAAACCTGCCCGGACATGCTCTACCACATCGGAAATCGTTGTAATTTTCCCTTTGTCATAGCGGTCGGACAAATCAAGGAACATATCACTCATCACTCGCCAAAATTGTCCTAGCCCACTGTAATAGGACAGCTGACGCACTTGTTCCATTAAAAACTCTGGAAATAGCCAACCAACTCCCTGAATTAGAGGATTACCTCTGAACTTTGCCTGAATGGCTTGCTGCGATCGCTTTGTAAACTCCGGTGAATCCAGATAAGCGTCCAAACCGCCGCCACCGTGCCAGAACATTGCTTTCATGCAATATTCCGCATACTCAAAATTAATTCGATCGTGCCACCAGTGACGCAGCAATTTATTCAGTGAAATCTCTCCATTAAAATATTTTAAAAAGGGAAGAAATACTAAAAATTGATTTTCTGCAATGTAGTTGAGATTGCGGGAATAGGCATCAAGAACAATGCCGTAACTTTTGAGAATTCCAACAACCTCCATCACATTTTCCGGCGAATCCGGCAGCAGGGCACCACCAGCGTTCAGCCGCTCAATATATGCCTCCAGGGGATGTTTGCGGGACTTTTTCTTGCTGATTACCATTTCACAGGTTGAAGGTTGAAGGTTAACAAGTTGAAGGTTTGTTTGGGTTGACGGTTGCGGGTTAACAGGTTGTTCGCTGAAGACGTTCCCTAATTCCCTAAGGGTAGGTTTGTTTGGGTTGAATCTTCAACCTACCCTAGCCTGCGGGAACCCTGGCGGGGAAAAGATTCTACTTTGGAGGAGAATCTTTCTAACTTTCAACCCTTCGTTAACGCCTGAAGAACAATAGCCGGTCGTGTCGTAACCATTGCCGCTGTCGTCGTCTCACTGAGCGAAACAAGCCATCCCGGTTGTATTCCCAGGATAACGATCAAAATTGCTAAAACCATCGCTGGCATCCGCTCCTCCCACAACACTTTTGGCAAATTTATCACCCGTGTAGACAGACGACCAAAAAACGCACGGTCGAGCAGAATTAACAGGTACACGGCGGTTAAGCCAGTTCCAATCATGCACAGGAGAGTTTGTGCCGGAAAAATCGGGTAACTGCCCCGAAACACTAAAAATTCGGCGATGAACCCCACCATTCCAGGTATTCCTGCACTGGCCATCACACCCACCACCATCAAGGTTCCAACTAGGGGCAAGCCGCGTTCTGGGTTGAGTAGACCATTGAGAACTTCTAAATCCCGTGAGCCAGTCTTCTTATAAACGATACCCACTAGTAAAAACAGTAGCGCTGATATCAGACCGTGACTCACCATCTGGAGGACGGCAGCCGCTAGCGAGAGTGGTGTTGCGGCAGCCGCCGCAAGGAGGATGTAGCCCATGTGAGCCACAGAGCTATAGGCAACCATTTTTTTCATATCTCGTTGGGCGATCGCATTAAATGCTCCGTACAGCACACTCACCACCGCCCAAACTGCCAACCCAGGAGCCACAACTTCCCAAGCCGCAGGAAATAACCCTAATCCAAATCGCAATAGACCGTAGGTGCCCAATTTCAGTAGCACACCCGCTAACAGTACAGAAATTGGTGTTGATGCTTCAACGTGCGCATCTGGCAACCAGGTATGAAACGGCACCAAGGGAATCTTAATGCCAAAGCCAACCAAAATCGCTCCAAGTAGCAGCAATTGCTTGCCCACAGGTAATAAAGATGCCAACTCGGCATTCTGTGTGTAAGCAAAGCTGGAGGCACCACTCAAAAACACTACACCCAAAAATGCCGCCAGAATTAACGCTCCGGAAACTGCTGTATATAGAAGAAACTTCGTTGCCGCATAACCCCGCCGTTGTCCTCCCCAAATCGCAATCAACAAATACAGCGGAATCAGTTCCAGTTCATAAAACAGGAAAAACAGCAGTAAATCTTGCGCTAGGAAGGCTCCGGCAACACCAGCATTCAACAACAAAATTAAGGCGTAATAGAATCGAGGTCGTTCTAGAGTTTTATCGGTGCTATACAGGGCAATCCCGGTGAGCAAACCATTTAGCACCAATAACGGCAAAGACAGACCATCTACCCCCAGACTATAAGTCAAACCTAAAGCATCAATCCAGGGCAAATTCTCCTGAAACTGCTGGCTGACCTCACTAGGGTTAAACTGCAAAAGCAGTACAACTGACCAGATAAAGATACCACTAGTCACTACCAATGCCACCTGACGGGCACTCTTAGGCGTGACGGTTCCCGGCCAAAACCCCACAATAGCGGCACTCAATATTGGCACCCAAATCAAGGCACTCAGCATAACTTGACCAGTCTCCTTAATAATTGTTGTTTGTTGTTTGTTGTTTGTTGTTTGCCAATAACCAATAACTAACAACCAACAACCAATGACCAATGACTACCGACCGCTCAACAAAGACCACTGACTCAAATGCCACTGACTCAAAGGCCAAATCGTTAAAAGAGCCAAAACGCTGACTCCCAGTAGGATCGTTAGTGCATAAAACTGTGTCTTACCCGAAGTGTTGTATTTTAAGCTCTGACCAGTAAAAACTGTGGCAAGACCAGCCAGGTTGACTAAGCCATCGACGATATACAGATCGATCCAGGCAGTGATTTTAGAGAACAAGTCAACTGCAAAAACCACACTTAAGCGGTAAAGTCGATCAACGTAAAAGTCATAGGCCAGTAAATCCTGCACAAACTTCAAAGGAATGTAAATAGACCTCGACCAAGTTCTGGGCAGGTAGATGACTGAACCCAAGCTGCAACCCACTAGGCTAGAGCTTGCCAACAGCAGCTGGGGTGTGAGAATGAGGTACTCGTACTTTGAGGGAGGCAACAGTGAGAGTTGCTGTAGCAAAAGAGGCATGAGGAGCGTCACTACAGTTAATGCAACCATTGGTAATGCCATTGGCCAGTCTACCTCCGGTGCCCGACGTGTCTTTGGCTGAGGGCTTCCTAAGAAAACCAGACGAAACACGCGGGTTAAACCGAAGGCTGTAATGCCGTTAACCACCAAAAAGATTCCCACTATCCAGAGATTGTCCCCCCAAAAGGCGTTAATCCCTTGACTTAGCGCCCAGTAACCACCTAGTGGTAGTAGTCCGATCAAACCAGCGCTACCTACTACGAAGGCACTGGTTGTGGCGGGCATCCGGGACCACAAGCCCCCCATTTCAGTGAGGTCTTGGTTGTTACTAACAAGAATTACTGCTCCAATGCTCATAAACAACAGTGCTTTGGCTACAGCATGGGCAACCAGCAATGCGGCGGCAACATCAGCCCGCTGCATCCCAATGGCGATAAACACTAGACCCAGCCAAGCACTGGTGGTATGGGAGAGAGATCGCTTAATATCAATTTGGGCGATCGCCACAAAGGAAGCTCCAATCGCCGTCACCCCCCCAATCACCACCAGCGCCGATAATGCCACCGGCGATAGCACTAAAACTGGCAACAGTTTAATCAGCACATAAGCACCGCAACCCACTACCAAAGAATTCCGCAACATTGAGGCAGGGTTTGGTCCCTCCATTGCCTCATCTAGCCACAAATGCAGTGGGAATTGAGCACATTTTCCCAGAGGTCCAGCAATCAGCCCCAATCCCAGTAAAGTTGCCGTCAACGGCGGCAGGTTAGCAGTAGCTGCCCACTCATATAAGTCAGGAAAGTTGACACTTCCCGACAGAGTTGCTAGAGCGACAAGCCCCATTAAAAGCAGGATGTCTCCCACCCGCTTAGTTAAAAAGGCATCTCGTGCCGCTGTCACCACCAAGGGCTGAGCGTACCAAAAACCCACGATTAAATAGGTACTCAAGGTGAGCATCTCCAGCAGGGCATAGGTGAGGAATAAAGAATTACTGATGGTGATACCACTCATTGCCCCCTCAAAAAATCCCATTAAGGCAAAAAAGCGAGCGAGCGCCCAATCCTTCTCCATGTACCCCAGAGCGTACAGTTGCGCCAACAAACTAAGAGACGTCACCACCTCCATTGCCCCGGCACTTATCGGTGAAATTTCCAGTGCCAAAGATAAATCTAAATCAGCAACCTGGAGCCAGTGAAACACTAGCTCTCTAGCTGGCTGGTTCCATGCCGACCAAAAGATAAACCACCCATGAACACAAGCCAAAAGTGTCATCAACAGGTTAAAGTAAGCCGCTGGTCGGGGACCTGTACGACGAATTACTCCTGTCGCCCAGGGGAGAGTTAAAATTGCTCCAACTAAACCATAAAGAGGTACCCACCAACTTGTCTGAGTGAGAAACTCCTGAATCACGCTTTCCTACCTCAACATTTTTCAATTTACTTAAAAATCAGTCAAAAAAACTTCTATTTCTTTTCAAAAACAAAAGATTCACTTTCACTATTAAACTTACACTGTTCTTTTTTTATTGTTGTTTTCCTTCGGGATTTCAGCTCTATCAACGTGGTTTTTCATAAAAAAGTTCTCGGATACTCGCTTCAAAATTTCCTTAACTAGACCTCTAAAATCAGAACTTTTGCTTTTACAAGTAACCCTGATGGAACTCATAAAACAAACTTATGACATGAAAAGCCGTTTCCCCTGCATCTCTCGGTTATACAGTCAAGCTTCTCCTTCTAACCCATGAGGATTTTCTTCGTCTGCAACAATCAAGAATTCTGGGTACTAGTGGTTTAGGTTATAGAAAAGTTATAAAAAAATTATAAAACAAAAGCAACCATTCTCGAAAACGGTGAATTTCCGTTAAATCATGTAGCTGATGAACTGCGATTGTTAAGTTTTTTTAACTTTTATCATTTAGAATTATTATAATAATTTATATTGATTAAGTATGCCAAGGTTCTCTATGCTTGATTTAGCTCTAAATGGAGAGCTTTATCAAGCTAAAAAATGGGCACTCCGTCCATTTTTCCTCAAAACTGTTTTGCATGCTTGTATTTGACTAATCCACCAGGAGAAAAGCGCAATGTCAATTGCCGTCGGAATGTTAGAAACTAAAGGCTTTCCAGCTGTTGTAGAAGCGGCAGATGCGATGGTTAAAGCTGCTCGTGTCACCCTTGTGGGTTACGAAAAAATCGGTAGCGCTCGCGTGACTGTCATTATCCGAGGGGATGTCTCCGAGGTGCAAGCCTCAATAGCCGCTGGAGTTGAATCAGCTCAACGGGTGAATGGAGGTGAGGTTGTATCAACCCACATTATTGCTCGTCCCCATGAGAACCTGGAGTACGTCCTGCCAATTCGTTACAGCGAAGCTGTTGAACAGTTCCGTACTTATTAGCCAATAACGCCGACTGAGTCCGGTTGACCTCAAAGCCCCTCAGTACCAACACCTTTTTACACAACAAATCTTGGAGTCAAAATTATGTCAATCGCTGTCGGAATGGTAGAAACTCTGGGCTTTCCCGCTGTCGTCGAAGCGGCAGATGCGATGGTTAAAGCCGCCCGTGTTACCCTGGTGGGTTACGAAAAAATTGGTAGTGGTCGCGTAACCGTGATTGTTCGGGGTGATGTCTCCGAGGTGCAAGCTTCGGTAGCCGCTGGAGTTGACAACGTGAAGCGGGTGAATGGGGGTCAGGTCTTATCAACCCACATTATTGCTCGTCCCCACGAGAACTTAGAGTACGTTCTGCCGATTCGTTACACCGAAGATGTTCAGCAGTTCCGCGAAAGCACCAATGCTATCCGTCCGCTAAACCGTCCATAGGATAGTCAACCGATTTTAGATTGGCTCAAAAGCCGATGTAAGGATTGTCCCCATCGAGAAATCCACTCTGCTTGAGGGTTTTGGCTTGTCGATTTAATGATTTCATGCATAGAGATAAGACCTCTCTTCTTGAGAAGAATAATCCAAAATCTAAAATCCAGTAATCGGTTAGGTCAATGCAAATTGCCAAAGTTCGTGGCACTGTTGTCAGTACTCATAAAGAACCAAGTCTTAGAGGCGTTAAATTCCTCTTGTTGCAATTCCTAGATGAGGAAGGACAGCTACTACCCCAGTACGAAGTGGCAGCGGATACCGTTGGTGCGGGAATAGATGAGTGGGTTCTTGTGAGCCGTGGCAGTGCCGCCCGTCAGGTGGGTGACAGTAACACGCGTCCCATCGACGCCATGGTGGTGGGGATTATCGATACAGTCAGTGTCGATAATCAGGTTCTCTACAGCAAGAAAGATCAATATCGTTAGTAGGTTGCGGGAGTGGTAACGTTGGAAAGTTAGAAGCTGGCTTTGGGCAGCATAGTACTTACCCAACGGCAGTGGCTTGACCGTAGAGTTGTCTAAATCGGTGAGCCATCAACCTTTCCCACCTGCAACCCTTCAAGCTTATTCGCTTACGCTCGTGTATCGCTTTTTCAGATAGGAGGAAGACATCTATGGCAGTGGGCAGCTACGCGGCTCCCCCGACCCCTTGGTCGAAAAGTTTGGCGGAACCGACAATTGATGAGACTGCCTATGTACATTCCTTTTCTAACATTATTGGGGATGTGCGGATCGGACCGAAGGTAATGGTTGCCCCTGCAACCTCGCTTCGAGCCGATGAAGGGGGGCCGTTTTACATTGGCGCGGGTACAAACCTTCAAGATGGTGTTGTCATTCATGGCCTCGAAGAAGGTCGGGTAATTGGGGATGACCAGCAGAACTACTCGGTGTGGATTGGGAAGAATACTTCTATTACCCACATGAGTCTGATTCACGGACCGGCTTATATCGGGGATGATTGCTTCATTGGCTTTCGATCCACGGTGTTCAATGCGCGGATTGGAAACGGCTGTATTGTAATGATGCACGCCTTAGTTCAGGATGTGGAAATTCCCCCCGGTAAATATGTGCCTTCAGGGGCGGTGATTAACAATCAGCAGCAAGCTGACCGACTGCCAGATGTCGAGGATGAAGATAGGCAGTTTGCTATCCATGTCACGGCTTCCAACGAGGCGTTGCGGATAGGCTATCAATGCACTGAGGATGAAGCCTGTATGGCACCAATCCGAGATGAAATTACCCAGAAGCCTAACTCTAACGGCAATAGCCACTCTCATAGTTCTTATAATTCATCTAGTTCCATTAGTTCCATGTCTTCGAGTACAGCTTTAAGTCCAGACGTTAAACAACAGGTTCGTCAACTGTTAGCCCAGGGTTATCGTGTTAGTGCTGAGTATGCCGATGAGCGACGCTTCCGCACCAGTTCTTGGAAGAGTGCTACCTCAATTCACTCAGAAAGGGAATCGGAAGTGCTAGGTGCATTGGAAGCAACGCTTGCAGAACACACTGGTGAGTATGTGCGGCTGATTGGGATTGACCCCAAGGCAAAGCGACGGGTTACTGAGGAAATCATCCAAAGACCGGATGGCAAGGTTTCAAAGTCGGCTAGTGAGGTTAAGGTTACAGCGGCTCACTCTAGCCACAGTACGCCAGCGCCTCGAAATCATAGCTCTGCTCAGGAGTCAAGTGCAGGATTAAGTCCAGACCTTAAAGAACAGGTTCGTCAACTGTTGGCCCAAGGTTACCGAGTTGGTGCTGAGTATGCCGATGAGCGGCGCTTCCGCACCAGTTCCTGGAAGAGTGCCATCTCGATTCAATCAGAGCGGGCGTCGGAAGTGATGGAGGCATTGGAAGCAACGCTTGCAGAACATGATGGCGAGTATGTGCGACTAATTGGGATTGACCCCAAGGCAAAGCGACGGGTTACCGAGGAAATTATCCAAAGACCGGGTGAAAAGCGGCAACCGACGACCAAGACTTCGACGATGAATGGAAGTAGCAGCAATACCTCTAGCTACAAAGCCCAGACAGAAGAACCCTCAAGACCTCAAAGCTTGAAAAACTCTGGCACATCCTTGAGCCAGGATACAGTTGAGCAAGTGCGTAAGCTATTGTCTCAAGGCTACAAAATTGGTACAGAACATGCCGATAAGCGTCGGTTCCGCACGGGTTCTTGGCAAACCTGTAGCCCCATCGAATCTTCTCATGTGTCAGAAGTTCTTGACGGTTTAGAAGGTTGCATAGCTGAACATAACAATGAGTATGTACGGCTGATTGGCATTGACCCGAAAGCCAAGCGGCGCGTCCTAGAGACGATTATTCAACAGCCTAACTAAAACCTTCCCAAATCCATTTTGGATTTGGGATTTGGGATTTAGGATTTCTAGATGGCTGGTTAGATTCGACTGTCTTTGATTCCTGATCAGACTCCCTCCCATCCAAAATTGGCTTTTCCATAATCTAAAAGCGATAAGCTCTGTTTCAATGAGAATGCATTTGCCGACGCTGCAATTGAGCAGTAACTCTCATGTATACGTGGAAGGCGATGTGAGCATTGATCCTAGTGCCGCGATCGCATCGGGGGTAATTTTGCGAGCTGATCAAGACAGTAAAATCATCATTGCCGCCGGTGTCTGTATCGGCATGGGGTCAATCCTTCATGCTTACCAAGGTACTCTAGAAGTAGAAGCAGGTGCGAATCTGGGAGCTGGTGTTCTAGTTGTTGGCAAGGGCAAAATTGGGCAGAATGCTTGTATTGGTACCATCACGACAATTTGGAACGATTCTATTGAACCGTGGCAAGTCGTGCCAGCAGGCTCTGTGATTGGAGATAGGGGGCGTCAAATTGCCGATGTTTCTTCGGCATCCACCAGCACCCCTAGCTCCCATGTCCCAGACACATCTGAGCCGTCCATTAGTACGACGGCTCAGGAGTCTCCCAACGGGCAAGTCCCGTACAAGCCAACAGTGGTGTCCACCACACCGACTCACGAAGATTTGCCAACCGAGCCACAGGCGGAAGAACCGAACACAGAGGCGGGTACATTCGTTTATGGGCAAGGTAACCTGAATCGGCTCCTCAAGACCCTGTTTCCTTACAATAATCAATCCCTTAACCGTCCGCCAGAAGACGGTTAGCTTGATTAGTTGTTAGTTTTTAGTTGTTAGTTTCTAGACTTGATAACAGCCAACAACTAACAGCCAACAACTAAATGGAGAGCCTAGCTATGGAGTTATACAAACGTGGGATTGTCCCCCAAGACCCGTTGAGACAACGCGATGCCGGAGCCGCTCTGCCAACGCGCAGCACTCCTCGTGGCCGCCAAAGCTCCTTGGGCTTGGTCTCTACTATGAGTTTTCCGGTCATCGTTAGCACAGCTGATGTAATGCTCAAATCAGCTGGAGTGACGCTTGTCGGGTACGAAAAAATTGGTAGTGGTCACTGTACAGCTATTGTTCGAGGTGCGTTCGCGGAAGTTCGAATCGCTGTCGAAGCGGGTGTTGAACATGCGAAGCAAGAAGGTCAGCTCCTCTCCTCTCTGGTCATCCCCCGACCGTTTCCCAACCTGGAAGTGATCTTTCCTATTGGCTCTCACCTACTTGAGCAGGCTCAACAGCACGATCAGAGTCGCATTAGTAATCAATCGATCGGTCTTTTGGAAACACGGGGATTTCCGGCGATGGTTGGTGCAGCTGATGCCATGCTCAAGGCCGCTGATGTCCAGCTGACGGCTTACGAAACTATTGGGGCGGGTTTGTGTACCGCAATTATCCGGGGTGCTGTGGCAGAGGTTGCTATGGCCTTACAAGTTGGGATAGCCGAAGCCCAGCGGATTGGTGAACTGGTCGCCGTTACAGTAATTTCTCGACCTCTAGAGGACTTGGAGAAAACTCTGCCAGTGGCAAGTTGCCTGATCGAGGAGCAACCCCAACCTCTGATGTTACCGATTGAGGTCAAGGAAGCTCAAAAGGAACTGGTAGAACTGCCAGATTTACGAAAGATACCTTTGCATCTAAAAGAAAAAGACTCTTGATCTCTGATGCTCATGACTTTAACTACTGGCAGCCCAACTCACCACCATCAATTAGATTGTCGTAATTCATTTCTATTTTTGTCTGCTACACATAATTGGCTGGTTATTGGTAGTTGGTATTTGGGATAGGATGTCCTGTTATCCATGACCCATTACCTTAGGTGCATATCTAGCCAGCATTTAGTGAAAGGGTATAACTTTCGTATCTTCCAAAAAAGAAAGCGTTGCACAGACTCTAGCTGACGGGAGTATAAATCCGCCTGTGAAATACAGGACTAAAACAGACTATAACGTCCCGAACATACAACCGAGTAATTGTGCAACGCTATATGGAAGGAAGACTGTCACTTGTTCCAGTTATCTGAAATAATAACCCGGAAGATTCATAGAAAAATATATTAATATTAATGATTATGATAGATAAAAATCTATATTCCTGGAAGGAGAAGTAGCGTTGAAGCAAGCCACGCTGCACCAACTAAAGGTATTTGAAGCGGTCGCTCGGCACAATAGCTTTACAAGAGCCGCAGAAGAATTATTTCTCACCCAACCCACTGTCTCGATGCAGGTAAAGCAGCTGACAAAAGCCGTTGGTATGCCACTGTTTGACCAGGTGGGCAAGCGCCTCTATCTTACACAAGCCGGTGAGCAACTTTTGAAGACATGCCGCGAAGTCTTTGAGCATTTAGACCAATTTGAGATGACTGTGGCTGACCTGAAAGGTTTGAAACAGGGACGCTTACGCATCGCTGTGGTAACAACAGCCAAGTATTTTATTCCCCGTGTATTAGGGCCGTTTTGCCAGCGTTATCCAGGAATTGACGTTTCTCTCCAGGTCTCAAATCACGAATACTTACTCGGTCGGCTGAGTGAGAATTTGGACGATATCTACATCATGAGTCAACTCCCAGAAACTATGGAGGTCACCTACCAGCCAGTTCTCGAAAACCCCTTGGTTGTCTTGGCCCCTGTTAATCATCCCTTAGCTCAGGAAAGAAATATTTCAGTCGAACGGATTGCGGCTGAACCTTTCATCATGAGGGAGCCTGGTTCAGGGACGCGCAGGGCTGTGCAAGAGCTGTTCGATAAGCATAAGCTTTTACTGAAAGTGCAGCTGGATTTGGGTAGTAATGAGGCGATTAAGCAAGCGATCGCTGGCGGTTTAGGAATTTCTGTATTATCTCGCCACACGTTAGCCCTTGAAGGCACTACCGGTCAGCTAACGATTTTGGATGTCGAAAATTTCCCCATCGAGCGTTATTGGTACGCCGTGTACCCAGCCAGCAAACAACTGTCTATTGTCGCTCGTACTTTTCTTGAATATCTGTTGACTGAAGGAAGGCAGGTTGCCGAGAGGACAGCAGCTCAAAAGGTTCTTGGCTTGACCACGTCCAGTTTCACAGCACTTAACGCCGAAAAGAGCGCGGATCGAGAGCATCACGCAGACCATCCCCCAGCAAATTAAATGCCAACACTGTCAAAATAATCAGCAGTGCTGGAGGCCAAATCAACCAAGGTTGTAGCACTAGGATTGAAGCATTCGTCGCCAGTGATAGCAGATTCCCCCAGGAGGGGTCAGGTTGCTGAATGCCAAGACCTATCAAACTCAACACCGATTCTGCCACGATGAAACTAGGAACTGCCAGGGTTGCCGAGATGATCACATAGGTCGCTGTTTGGGGCAAAACGTGGCGAATAATAATATACAGAGGGTTGGCACCCATTGCCTTCGATGCCTGGACAAATTCCCGCTCTTTAATCGACAATACCTGTCCTCGAATTACCCGTGCTAACCCAGACCAGCCAATAAATGAAGTAATTAAGACAATTAATGTAAACCTTTGGGCACTCGTTAGTCCTGGCGGCAGCACGGCGGCAAGCGCTACCAATAGGTAAATACCGGGAATTGTCATTAGCACTTCTACTAGGCGCATCAAGATCGCGTCTACTCCGCCCCCGAAATAGCCGGAAATTCCTCCAATTAACAGACCCAGGGGAAAAGAAATGACAATTCCTACTAAACCAATGCTGAGGCTAATCCGTCCGCCATGCAGGAGGCGAGTGAACTGGTCACGCCCTTGTTCATCTGTGCCTAATAAATTAATTTTGCCTTCACCGATCGCGCCGAATAGATGCAGGTTGGCGGGAATTCCCCCAAACACCTCCACTTCCTCAAATTTTTTTCCTATCGGTAGACGAATCTGAAACAACTGGTAGGTCGGCCCTTGGACGAATAAGCGTAACGGCGAGGGGACGGCGCGGTTCACAATTAATTTGCGATCGCCCGTCTTTAAATCTGTCGGTCCCTGGGTTGTGGGATAGACATGCGGTCCGATAAACTGTCCTGCCTGGTTATGCCAGTAAATCTGCGTCGGTGGTAGCAGCGAACCATTTGGTTGCGAAGCATAGGGGTCATAGGGGGCAACAAAATCTGCCGCGATCACTGTGACATAAAAAATCAATAGCAGCAGTGCGCCAAAACGTGCAAGTGGATTCTTTTTTAGTTTCTGCCACCAGTTCATGCTGTTAAAGAATTATGAGTGAAGCTGTTGTGCCAATTGCTTATGTTCCTCTTGCTGTTCTTCATGTTCGACGACAAACACATTTGAGTAGAGGTTGGCAATAATTTGTTTACCCTGTTGGGTCAACGACAGGTAATGCAGGGCGTCCTGGATGTAAGGAAAGACCCCATTCCAGTAAAACTTAGAATAGTTCCGCCGCAGATCTCCAGGATGCTGATATCCCAAAGCCTTGTTAACTCCAGTTTCTTCAAACTCGTAGTATAGAGCACTAATTTTCTTAAGATAGCGCGGGTCACTCATCTGACCCATCAAGTCAGAAGCCCGAATCAATCCAGGGAAACCAACCGTATCTCGATGATCTCCCTCTTTCGGCACTGGGAAACGAGTTAGTTCAATATTGAGCTTAATTACCTCAGCATCAATCAGCTTGTGACCAGCAAACCGCTCACCAATAAATAATTTTGCTCGATCTACATGATAAGGAGTCAGTGACGCATCCGAAGCTCCTGGCGGTAGATGAACCATCTCCCCATGTTGACCCGTTGCATACAGTCTTTCATTTTCTCTGTCGCTGCGACACACTCCCTTGACGTAGCCAATGTCATGGCATACCAGAGCAATGATAAAGTGCAACCAGTCATCAGGCGTTACTCCGCCCTCGCGGATCTGTTTACCCCGCAGAATCTCCTGTCCTACCAATGTAACCATGATTGAGTGTTCGACATTATGGTAGAGGGCGTCACTATTGGCAATATTTTCCATTGCCATGTTTCCAGCCCAGGCAATAATGTCTTCGTAATCCGTCTTCAGCCCTCCATATGTCCGGTGGTAGCCTTCCCGAAGTTTTTGAACAAAGGAATTAATCAGAATCTCAGTGGCATTAAACATCCTTAGTACTCGTTCGTCGCTTTGACTCTGCAGCACGGAACAGTGACAACTTTTATTCCTTACAGGATGCAACAAAATCTTGTTAATCGCTCTTTTAAGTGTCACGGCGGCTCTGTGTTTTTAGTCACACCCTTGCTTGAGCAATTTGCCAAAGCGTTGAGTGCTACTATATACACTTGCTTTTACAAAACGTTATGAAGTAATTAAATATCGCAAAATTCAGAATCCTGTTCCTAAATTATTTTACTCGTCGAAAAATTATATTCAGGAGCATTGCTCCAAATTGGGTAACATTACCCAATTAGACCACGACTTTTCGTTTTTACCAAAATAATGCTTGCACAACTAGTTTCCAAGTTGTTGTATAATTATGTTTGGCTTTAATTGCGAGCTACCAGCGGGTGTAGTTCAGTGGTAGAACGTCAGCTTCCCAAGCTGAATGTCGTCGGTTCGAGTCCGATCACCCGCTTTACAAAACTGTTGTCCATTAAAGAGTTATTTGTCAGTTTTAAAGACTTGTTGTCCATAAAAAACGAAAAAATGGCTTTTCAGGCTTAATGAAGTTCTTTGCCTGTCACTAAAGCAGTTTTAAAGAGTTAGTGTCCAGACAAAATAGTATTGAACATTGTTTTGGGAAGCTGACGTTCCTTTCAATCCCCCTAAAATAATAAGGCTAAGCTAAGGCTCTAGCGGCGAGCTTTCAACCTACCCAAAGGCGGGAGGGCTGATGAAACCAGAACGTTTATGAGAGTCCCACTTCCGCAATTCTTTCAACCCACCCAAAGGCGGGAGGGCTGATGAAACACAAAAACGATGTTCTCGCCAAACTCAAGGACGGATTCTTTCAACCCACCCAAAGGCGGGAGGGCTGATGAAACGTGGCGGACCCTTCCCCGTCCTCAATCGGGGAAAATGGCTTTCAACCCACCCATAGGCGGGAGGGCTGATGAAACTGATATTGTAGCGAAGGGGGTAGAGCTAGGCGTCTCCTTTCAACCCACCCATAGGCGGGAGGGCTGATGAAACTGAGGCAATTGCTTTACTTAGCGAAGCAATCCAGCTTCCTTTCAACCCACCCATAGGCGGGAGGGCTGATGAAACGAAAGATTCAACAAGGACGGCGCTGGAACAAATGACTTTCAACCCACCCATAGGCGGGAGGGCTGATGAAACCGCGCCCGCTGAAACCCTTGTCTACACAAACTGACAAATACATTACTGTCGGCTGATTTTGAATTGTTCATTTCAGCTCTTGCCCCAAGGAGAATGCTGATTTTGTGAAAGCATCAAACCCATACTAGACAAAGGTTTTAAACTTTTGACGGCTGCCTGGGGTTTTTGCCCCCGCTTTGACCCGTCAAAAAAAGATTAGGGAGGATTCCTTCTTGCTCGAAGGCGATTGGGTAGCTGCCACGACACGTAACCCTGTATCCTTATAACCAGAGGTGCTTTACCACTGTTATAAAAACATTGCCCCTTGATGCTAGGCGCGACCCTGCACCGTATTCACGGAAAACTTCCGTAAAAGGAACGTCGCTTACAGAGCAAGCTCCGTAAAGAACGTCTCTCTCCAATTTAAGCGAGAGAAGCGGACAACTACCAAGGGCGGAAAGCAGTTAAACTGCCCTTACACTTATCGTCTGTTCTCAGGGAACGAGACGCGCTATTGAATAAATATTATTTTGTCAAGGTACAAATACTTTATGGCTTAAATCATGAAGTTTTGACATTGTAGGAAGATAGAGCAATGGCTATGGCTTTTTGCTCCAAATCGCCTTGAGAGGAGTGTTTCCTTTCAACGACGGCTATACCCTCTCTTGCGCCGCACTCTTTGATGCACTTGGCTAGCCGCGCATAGCTCCAACTATGGAAGCTGGCCCGATAATGCTTAGCATATTCCTTCTGGCGTTCCTTCTCGTTGGGAAATTTGCGCTCTGCCTGCGCTCGAATATCACTTTCAACGCTTTCACGAATGCCTTTGAGCTGCGGGATAACAATAGTTCCGACTTTCCGTTGTAGAGCAAGCTTGACTATGCGAGAAGCAATAAGTCGGTCAACATAGAGTCCTAAATTAGAGTCTACGTTGCTCTCTTGATAACGGTTTTGTTGCTGCTGTTTAGCCCTTTGT
>DATNPI010000101.1:0-11826 GCA_036703325.1 Coleofasciculaceae cyanobacterium | reverse complement strand
GAATGCCGCAACTAGAACACTCCTGAGAGGTTAAGGCAGGATTAACTGCAACAGTTATCTTGCCAAACTTAACTCCGAAATGCTCTAATAAAATCAATCTGATGCAGGTTAGGAGAGAGCTTCCAGCCTGAAGTTTTGTACTCAACCGAGCGACAATTCTTCTTAAACTTTGGGTAGCCTTTCTTCCCTGGAATAGACTTCTTGCAGTTGCTGTAGAACCGAGCGATTGCACTATAAGCTCGTTCAACTGCAACCTGACAAGCATGAGAGTTTAAGTCTTTGACAAAGGGAAACTCAGCTCTCAGCGCTGTATTGTGACGATACAGCTCTTTTTGTCCTACACCTCGATTATCCATCCAGTAGCGGATGCACTTGTTGCGGACGAATTGAGCTGTCCTAATCGCCTCATCAATAGCAGCGTATTGAGTTGTTTTTCCCTTAGCCTTAAACTCTAAAACAATCATTTGACGTGGGAAAACCTACATCAAAAACTCTACCATGAATAAAGCCGTCCTAGAAGGTGTTCCTGAGCCTGTCGAAGGACGGGGCTTGTTATCCCATTATTTTTGGTCAAAAATCCTTGAGCGTAAGCCACTCAACCGATTGTAAGCTGGTTACTTATTTCTGCCAGTCTGCACTAAGTGTCTATCCTGCAAGTGGAGCGTGAGATTTAGATCACGATTGAAGACAATTGTCAATTCACCCAGTTAGATGAACCAACCAGGCGAAGTCTCAATCCCTTGCGAGAGCGTACTTTGAAAGTAGTTCAACCACTTGTAGTACCCTCCCGCAAAGGAATCCACAATGAACACCTTAAAGGCTTTAACTCTACTCACTGCCCTAACTACTTCTGGTCTAATGCACTTCGTCGCGCCAGTTCAGGCTGATGAAGCCTCCTCAACTCAAAATTTGCTCTCTACTGGCAAGCTGAGTGAGACAGTACAGTTAGCACAGGTAAACCGTTTTCCTTTAAGAGACCAGTACCCATATTCCGTAAGATCTGAGTCAATACAGCAACTTTTAGACCGTATAGAGAGGCACACAGATAGATTTCACGGTAGCCTAGACTCGGCACTCGACCGAAGTCCTCTGGATGGCTCCGACAGAGAAGACAGAATCAATGAGTTCGTCGGAGATTTTAAAGAGGCAACGGAGCGCCTGCAAGATCGTTTTGATAAACGTCAACGAATTGCTGCTGATGTTCGAGACGTGATTGATCGGGCATCTAGAATCGAAAATTTCATGCGTCGCCGTCGTCTAGACGCTCGCGTTCAACATGACTGGGGAAATCTACGTCAAGATTTGAATGAACTAGCGCGTATCTCTGATGTGGTGAGAAGATTTTGAGAAAGTTGCTAAACTGCGGTGCATCTGGCTTGAAAATAGGGGCTAGGGACTACCGGGGCTTTAGTGAGGAGCTGGGGGCTAGGGGAGAGAGATTTTCATCGTTTGTTGTGAGCTTTCATCTCATGGTGCCTAACTCGAAAGTGCTGAGTACTGAGTAAGTAGAGAGACTTTACATTACTTCGTTGTGAGCGAAGCGCATGGAGTCTAATCTATATGAATCTACAGTTGGTTTTTTAAACCCACAGCGATCGCTACCGATTCATGACCCAAGAAGTTGTTAGGGTGAAGCTGCCTGCTGAGGATAAAAACATTAGTTGCCCCCTGAAGCAGGAAATTTCTTCTACCATCAAAACAAGAAAGCCCTCTTTGTAATCGTTGATTCGGTGCGGGGAAGATGTCACGCACGACTACTCAACTGTACGCGCCGCCGTTGTAGAACATCGGCATAAAGCTTTTCTAGTTGGGTGATATTGTCGCTGAGAGTGTAGCGTTCCAGAACTCTTGCCCTTGCTTTTTGTCCCAATAGAGTTGTCCACTCTGCATGGTCACGAAACAGAGGCAAGAGAGTATGAAGCTGGGATGTCACCCGATGAGTATTGAGAATGACGCCAGCGCCATCCTCCAATACTTCTCCATCGGCCCCAGCATCTGTTGCCACACAAGCGACACCGCACGCCATTGCTTCTAGTAGAGATAAAGATAGTCCTTCCAACAGAGAAGGCAAAATAAACACATCAGCGGCCCGCAGAATCTCGATCCGCCGATGTTCGTCTGCAATAAATCCTAGCCAAATGATTCCATATTCTTCCCCATAAAATGGCATCAACGATGGTGAGAGAGAGCCATTACCAACAATGACCAGCTTGCTAGAGTTACCTAAATTCGACTGTTTCCAGGCTCGTAGCAGCGCCTCAACATTTTTTTCAGTGGCAATTCTGCCTTGGTAGACAAACAGGCGTTTGGCGTTGAATTGTGACTTGAGAGTCGAAGAACCAGGAGAATATTTCTGGACATCAACCCCATTGGGAATCACAGCCAGCTTCTGCGGTGGAACTCCTAGCCGTACTAGGAAGTTCCGCTGAAGTTGGGAAAAGATGATTACCCGATCGTAGTGCGCCAGAAAAGGGGCATAGAGCTGATAGGTGAACAGTTGGGTTCCCGATTTGAGGTTTCGTCGCTTACCATCAAACGGCGGATGGAAGGTGGCGACTAGAGGTATATTGAGTTCCTCGCAGATTTCCGGCAGCAGGAAATCTAACGGAGACAAGGTTAGAGAAGCATGTACTAGATCGGGTCGCAGTTGTTCGAGCGATCGCATCAAGACCTTGCTCGCCTTGGGCGACGGAATCGTGTAGACCTGAGATTTGTAAATAAAAGGAAGCGAAACTTCCTGGCAGCCGGGCCAGGTGCTGTCTTCTACTTCTTCTTCTTGCGCGAAATGAAGGAAACTAACCTGGTAGCCCCGATCTAGTAGGGAGTTAGTAACTTCTCGACCGTAAGTAACGTTGCCGCAAAAGGGTGATTTTTTTCCGAGCCAGGCGATATGCATTCAGATTGAGTATCGAGTCTCTATTTGTCAGTTTTGGTTGACATAGATGATCCTGTACGGGAAATATACCAGTTTACGACCCCTCCCGCGACCACAAGTGCAGCCAAACCGAAAAATACAGTCCGTAACCCCAACAAAGTTTCCGCAAAACCCGCTAAGGCTAAGGGCAAGCTCAGGGCAATATTGATCGCATTGTTTTGTAGCCCGAAGACTTTTCCCCGCATCTCTTGTGGAGTGTCTGCCTGGATAGTGGTCTGCATGGGGATGCCAATCAAAGACCCAAAAGCTCCTAAAAGTGTCGTCATGAGTAAAGCCATCCATAGGTTATGGCTAAACAAGGCTAGACCCATCAGCGATCCTGCCATGCCGACAGAACCATACAGACTCAGCTTGGCATTGGATAACTGCTGAACCCCATACCCCAGGATTGCGGCACCGAAAGCCATCCCGACGCCACCAGCAGCTAGCAAAAAGCCAAACTGTGAGGTTTTCATGCCAGGGAGAGTTTCCGTTAGACGAACCGCTAGGACTGCTAAAGCGGCAAAGACAGAAAACAAAATTACCAGTTGAATCAAAGCGTTACGGACACGTCGATGGTGTTTCATATAGCTCAGACCATCCCGGATGTCCTGCCAAACGTGGGGTGTGTCACCCTCCCTGTTTTCTCTGTTTTCTCCCGTTTTCAAGAACAGCAGCAATAGCCCTGCGATCGCATAAGAGCCTCCCACCACCAATTCTTTGCCAAAGTCGCCTCCAATCCCTACCAGGCCCACCAGAGTATCTGCCAGCGCTAAAAGTGGGTCACCCACTGCAAAACCAATAATCAACGATGCCATCATCGTCGTGGTGTAAAGCGAGTTAGCTGAGAGCAGATTTCGAGGCTGAACAATTAGCGGAATCACAGCTTGCTCTGCCGGTGCAAAAAACTGTGTCAGCGTGGAAACCAGGAATGTAATCCCCAACAAGACATAGAAACCTACCGGCAAATTGTAAATCGGTGCCCAGCCTTTAGTTATCCACAACAATGTCGGCACTGCCAAAACCAGGATTCCTCGCAGGATATTTGTCGCCACCAACACGGCCTTTTTAGGCCATCGGTCTACAAAAACCCCGGCAACCGAACCAAACAATACTGCGGGGATGGTAAAAGCAATCATCAGCGCCGATACCCAGCCACTGATCGTTTGACCCGCGTCTTGAAAGCGACTGGCAATCAAGGCAATCATCAGCACCAGATAAACTTTATCTGCCAGTTGAGAAAAAACCTGACCGCTCCACAGGGTTAAGAAACTGCGGTTTTTCAGAACCGGCATAAACCCTAGTCTCAATGGCTCGATAGAGGCATCACCGACATCTGGCTGGAAACCGTTTGCTTCCGTTTGCGTTGACTCTTCAGCTCCAGAGGAGCTTCGTGTCGCCATAAGATCAAACTTTTTTTCAGGAGTATTTTTTGTTACTTGTTCAGATTCAGATAATCGCATTCTTGTTTTTCTGTTGATGAATTCAACTCATATGTAATAGACTTCAAAAAATTAATTTTGATATAGACCTCATAGGTCAGTTAGGGACAAAGCATCTACTAAAGCCGCTGAGCGAATTGACCGACCGAAGTGATACTGGGCATACTCGCGTAAGATTCGCTCCACTTTCACCCAGATTGTATTTACAGACTCAGGGGAAGATAAAAGCCTTAAATGAACTGGTAAGACTGTATTCAGCTGAGGTAACTCTGCTTCCGCTAGCTTTTGGAACAGTGTCAACTCAATGGCATCAAGTTTACTGTTCAACCGTGGCGGAGGCGGTGTTTGGACATCAGTTTGTTCACTGCTGGTTGCCTGAGCGGTAATTCCTCCTCTTGCGACAACTGGACGGTGTACTCCAGCGAGTCCAATTTCATTGTCTGTCAAACTGACCATGCCACCCGCATCTACACTAAAACCAACCCGCCAATCAGGGTCGGTGAAATCCGGCTTGAGAGAGTGCTGCGTAACACAACACACCTGAACCTGAGGGGCGATGCCTGCTAGCGCCAGCAGGTGAAAGATGCCGTGGGACAAGTGCGCTAGCACACTTGGGAACCCGGACTTGTCACTACGGCTGTTGGGCAACCCCTCTAGACGCCGTAAATGCTCATTGAGCAGTTCGTACAGTTCCGCCTGTGGCTGCTCACTCAAGGCATGACAGAGGACTAATTCTGCCAGGTACTGACTTGCGGCTAGTTTACTTAAATCTTTACTTAATCCTGGGTAAGATTCTAGAGTTTCTGCTTGGGTGATTTTGTCGAGCGATCGCCCTTTCGCTATCAGCAGTTCATTTACCACGAACAAACCACTCCTGCCCCCCAATTGTGACTTCTGCTTGCGTGCCCCCGGTGCCACTGCCCTAATCAGACCAAATTCCCGTGTCAAAATTGTGACTAATTTATCTGCCTCACCCAGTGGCATACTTTTAAGATTGATTCCAGTAGCTTTGTAAGTTCGACTCATCACTGTTTGGGGATTTTGGATGCAATAATTTTGGCTGAAAGACCGAAAAATAGGCAACATTCAGTAGTGCTGAGTGCTGAGTTCTGAGTTCTGAGTGAAATTCACCTCCTATGGTTTAAGACCAAAATCAAGGATATTCCTCCTGTTCCAGGGTATCGCGCTGTCGCAGTAAATCAGGGCCACGAGATGTCCCCAGCCTTGTCGCACCCGCAACAACTAAATCCAAGGCTTGCTCAATGGTGCGTATGCCCCCTGAGGCCTTAATGCCGATTTGTCCCTGTGTCACTTTTTTCAAGAGTTGAACGTCAGCAACTGTTGCACCGCCATTCCAGCCCGTGCTGGTTTTAAGGAATTGTGCTCCAGCATCCATACATATTTCAGCAGCAAGCCGTTTTTCTGCATCTGTCAACAGGGCAGTTTCGAGAATTACTTTGACGGTTTGCTCAGTTTCCTCGCAAATTTGGGCGATTTCCCGATAGACTTCTTCGGTTTTTCCCGCCTTCAACCCACCGATGTGGAAAACCACGTCTAGTTCTGTCGCACCATTTTCCACCGCTTCTTGAGCTTCGTAGAGCTTTGCTGCTGGTGTTGTTGCACCCGTGGGAAAACCGATGACCGCACAGACTTTCGGTGCCTTGCCGTAAAGAATATCAGCGGCTAGTCTCACATGAACCGGGTAGACGCACACGGCGGCGAAGTGAAATCGATCGGCCTCTTGGCAATACTTCTCTACTTGCTCCGGTGTTGCAACTGGATTTAGCAGTGCATGATCGATTAACGGAGCAATATCTATGTCTGGATAGTCTCTAGCCATCGCTTTGTCCCCAACGCCTTCTTCTTCACTTCTATCAAAATATTCAGTTGTTAAGAAAAACTAAAGAAATTATCTCAGAACTCGCAGACAAGACCTCACCTAAAAAATGCAGGACTTACGCAAAATTATCCATTAGCCCCTAGTCCTAGGGTAGGGTGCGTTGCAGAGCACCCTACTGTTTAACCGACGAAGTCTTTTTTGGTTTTTCAGCTGGCTCAAAGGCTGTGTACTTGCCTCCGAGTGCTTCTACCATTGTGCGGGTATTGGCTACCAGCATCTTGACGTAGGTATCTCCCTCAGTACCCGACGCGCCAATTGAGTCAGAGTAGAGTTCTGGTGGTGCTAATTTCACTCCGGCTTCCTGAGCCACGGTTTTAATCAAAGCTGGGTTAATCGTTGTTTCAGCAAAAATTGCCGGAACGCCTATTTTCTTAATGGAATCCGACAAGCTTTTTACCGTCTGAGCGCTGGGTTGTTCCTCAGTGCTGATGCCAATCAGGGTGCCAGCTACTGGTATTCCGTAGGCGCGGGAGTAGTATTGAAACGCATCGTGGGTGGTCACTAGCTTGCGCTGGTTCTCTGGAATCGTTTGAATCTGTTGGGTAATCCAAACATCGACGCGCTTCAATTCATCGGTGAGTTGCGCCGCATTCTGGGTAAATTTCTCTCGGTCTTCGGGTGAGAGTTCTATCAATCTATCGCGTATTGCATTAACCATCGCGATCGCGTTTTTGGCGTTACCCCAAACATGGGGGTCAGGCTCTCTTTTGCCTTTGTAGTTAAAATCTAAAGGCTGCACCACTTCCCCGACAGCAAACTTCTTTGCCTTAGCCCCAGCAGAAGTCATCAGCTTAATCAGCCCTGGCTCCAGATTGTAGCCGTTGTAGAGAATTAGAGCGGCTTCTTCCATTGCCTGGGTATCTGCTGGCACTGGCTCATAAACGTGAGGGTCAGTTCCCGGTTTCAGGATGCCCTTGAGCTGAATCTCGTCTCCCCCCACTTGTTGTGTCCAGTCGGTAATCATTGTGCTGGTGGAAACAACTTTGGGCTTGTTGTTAGCACTAGAATCAGCCTGGTTTGTCCTGGTTGAATCGCACCCACTGAGCCAGAGTGCCAGGATGACTCCAGTTACTATTAACCATCCAGGCTTTCTACCCTGCGGCTGAGTGAGTACTGTCATAGAGTTTGTACATTTATTTTCATATTCTTCTCATTTTTGAGAGTACACTGTTTTCATATTTGTTTCATTTTTTGACTGGAGTAAAGCTCCACCATGAAAACGGTCACTTTCGGTAACGTCGATTTGACGTATAGAGAACAACAGCGCAGAGATAACGATAGGAAAGACATGGAAAGCGTTACCGTTAAGCAACTAGGTGTGCAGTACCGTATGGTAGAAGCTCTAAAGGATGTCAGTTGTGACATTCAACCAGGGCGGCTTACGGGAATCATTGGCCCCAATGGTGCTGGCAAAAGTACCCTAATGAAAGCGATGCTGGGCTTGGTTCCCACAATGAGCGGCATGGCGATGTACAAAGGGAAACCTTTGATGGAGCAGTTGGAGGTGGTAGCTTATGTGCCGCAGCGATCGCAAATTGACTGGACTTACCCAGCCACGGTTTGGGATGTGGTAATGATGGGGCGCGTGCGGAAAACGGGCTGGTTTCGTCGCTTTTCTACGGTGTCGCGGCGTCTGGCGGCAGAGGCATTGGAGCGTGTTGGAATGAGTGACTATCGCGATCGCCCAATTGGTCAGCTATCGGGAGGACAGCAGCAGCGAGTCTTCTTAGCGAGGGCTTTAACGGAAGAGGCAGAGATTTTCTGTTTTGATGAGCCGTTGGTGGGTATTGACAAAAAGACCGAAGCTGTAATTTTTGATATTTTCCACGAACTTGCCGACGCTGGCAAAACCCTGTTGGTTGTTAACCATGACTTGGGGCAAGCAATTACTAACTTTGACGACTTGATTTTGCTGAACCGGGAGTTAATTGCCAAGGGTTCCCGCCAACAGGTACTGAGTGCAGATAATTTGCAACGCGCCTATGGGGGTCAAGTCGTATTCTTCTCAGAGGAAGCAGCATAAGAATTTTAGATTTTGGATTTTAGATTTTGGACTTCGGCGTGCAGTTCGACAAGCTCACTGTCCGCGCGGTAACTGAGCCTGTCGAAGCTCAGTCGAACGATTTTGGATCGTGACTACTGATTCCTGACTTTTCAATTGTTATGCTCGAAGCTTTAATTGAACCTCTGCAATACGGCTTTATGCAGCGATCGCTTATGACTGCCGTTTTGGTGGGCATTGTTTGCGCGTCAGTGGGTAGCTATTTGATGGTGCAGCGCTTGTCTCTACTGGGAGATGCAATTAGTCACTCTGTGTTACCGGGGCTAGCGATCGCGTTTATTGTGGGTGCTGACATCTTTGTGGGGGCGTTTATTGCTGGTGTCGCTAGCACTATAGTGATTACCTGGATCAGGACGCGATCGCAGATTAAAGAAGATGCGGCAATGGGCATTGTCTTTTCTGCTTTTTTTGCCCTCGGCATTACTTTAATTACTATTGTTCAGAAAGATAACAAGATTGACCTGAATCACTTTCTCTTCGGCAATATCCTGAGCGTCACTCGTGAAGAGGTTATTAATACAGCGATTATTACGGCGATTGTTCTATTAATTGTCGTGCTGCTATACAAAGAACTAATGTTTTACACCTTTGACCCAGTAGGAGCACAAGCGGCTGGACTACCGACCAATTTACTCGACTTTGGTCTGATGATTTTGATAGCGCTGACGATTGTTGCTAGCCTTAAGGCAGTTGGTGTAATTTTGGTTCTAGCTATGTTAATTACTCCAGGAGCAACGGCTTACTTATTAGTTAGTCGGCTGCACCAGATGATGGTTTTAGGGTCAACGATTGGTGTGGTGGCTAGCATCAGTGGGATGTACTTGAGCTATTTTTTCAATCTGCCTTCTGGACCAGCTATTGTGTTAGTTGCCTTCGGCTTTTTTATGTTGACATTCTTGTTTAGCCCCAGCCAAGGTATTTTGACTAATCCTCGTTCCAAGTCAGCAGGTCAGTCGCAGATTTGGCGGGAAATCAAGGGTTTACTGCGTTGAGAGTTGCAGGCACTGAGAGCGCAATAAGTTTGCATTCGTATATAAGTCTTCCTCAACTGGATTATTCTTTGTCTGTGAAGCAAAAACATTGTTTTTATTGAATTTAATATAGGGTAAGAATAAGGATAGATGTGCAATCTTTCGATAGGAGGATAGCTGTGGCAGATTCACCTGCTCATGCGTTTGGTCAAAAGCTTGGTGCGTTTTTAGAAATAGTCGTTGAATACCTACTAATACCTGTAGCTACAAGATATGGCCTATATCTTGACAGGAAAGGGATACGCCCAGCAAGGGGAAATCTGAAGAAAGCTACCTGGACTGATAAATATGGAAGTAAGCATGATCTAGATTATGTGTTAGAACGTGGGGGTTCTGTTACAAGATTGGGTGATCCCTTAGCCTTTATAGAGGCTGCTTGGCGTAAAGGATCAAGACATTCAAAAAATAAAGTTCAAGAAATTCAAGGTGCTATTTTACCGCTGGTAGAGACAAATAGTCATCATGCACCTTTTGCAGGTGTTATTCTGGCTGGAGATTTTACAGCTCCCTCAATTCAGCAGCTAAAAAACCTAAAATTCAAAGTTCTTTATTTTCCTACTTATACGGCTGCTAGCGCCTTTCAAAAGGTGGGTTTAGATATTAATTCACGTGACACAACGCCTGATAGTGACTATTTAGAAAAAATTACAGCTTTCAACTCTCTTACTCAAGTAGAGCTGATTCAAGTTATCGAAGAAATGATTAAATTGCACTCTCAAGAGGTTGATGATTTCATTAAAACACTTGAGCAGTGTCTTACAAGGCAGATAACCTTTGTTCGTGTGCTGCCTCTTCATGGAGTTGCTTTCGAGTTGAATTCTATAGTAGAAGCACTTGAGTTTGTTGAAAATTATAATGCAACTGGTATTGATACTCCGGCGTTAAAGTTTGAAGTTGAAATTAGATATGGCAATGGAGATAAAATACAGGCAACACTATCTGAAAAAGATGATGTACTTGCTTTTCTCAAAGCTTATCTGCCAGTAAGTCCTCCTTGACAATCTTTTTTTTATCTGTTAGGTTGCACTGCTCGGTAAAATCATCAGTGCTTTTAGCAAATATCTAAAAAGCAATGTTTAATCAATGCTGTCACTTCAAAGCTCGTTCGTTCACTTCTGTAGACCTGTTCTGTGGTGCTGGGGGATTGACAGAGGGCTTTCGCAAAGTTGGTTTTAAAACTGTTTTCGCTGCTGATTTTGACGAGCAGGCGGTACAGACTTTTCGCTACAATCACCCAGATACGGTTTGTTTGCATCGTTATGTTCAGTCTTTAAGCGGGAAAGAGATTCTTTGTGCATCTGGTCTCACCCCAGGATCTGTTGATGTTCTTTGTGGTGGACCACCCTGTCAAGGTTACAGCCTTGCTGGTTTAAGAATTGCTGATGACCCAAAGAATCGTCTCTTTCTCGAATTTGTGCGCTTAACCTTGGAGTTACAACCTCGGATAGTGTTGTTTGAGAATGTTGAGGGCATTAAGTCCATGCAAAAAGGAAGTGTGGTACGTGCCATTATCCGAGAGTTTGAACGTATTGGATATTGCTGCGAGGTACGTGTATTAAACGCAGCCGACTATGGTGTGCCGCAACATCGACCACGGTTTATTCTTCTTGCCGTTCCGAAGGGTTGCAACGCAATATCTTTCCCGAAGGCGACCCACGGAACCCTTATGCAGCAGTCTCAGCTTAAACTTTTTGATGAAACTCCCTTGCTGCACTTAACAGCATGGGAGGCGCTCTCAGACCTTCCCGTGATAGGTGCTGGAGAAGGTGCAGAAGAATTAGTACATAGTGGTGAGTACCACAATTCATACCAGCGTGAACGCCAAGGAGATCGGTTTCCAGGACTGATATTCAATCATCGCGCTGTTAACCACTGTGAGCGAGTTCGGGTTCGTTATGCCCAAATCCCAGAAGGTGGTGATAACCGACTTTTATCGGATGAGTTACGGACAAAGAAGCGCAACGTTTGGAAGCTTGATCGCCAAAAGCCTTCGCGAACAGTGACTTGCAATCACCGAACAGATATCCTTCACCCGATACTCCCAAGAGGGACGACTGTTCGCGAAGCCGCACGGCTTCAATCGTTTGATGACGATTATCGATTTTTTGGGAATCTTACCCGTAAAGCCAAATGGCTCACACAAGATGATCAAGTTGGAAATGCAGTTCCGCCTTTATTGGCTCGTGCTCTTGCATT
Source organism: Coleofasciculaceae cyanobacterium (assembly GCA_036703325.1). Taxonomy (GTDB): domain Bacteria; phylum Cyanobacteriota; class Cyanobacteriia; order Cyanobacteriales; family Coleofasciculaceae; genus DATNPI01. The sequence continues at coordinate 281 of DATNPI010000101.1, read as the reverse complement.
TCATCTTAAAAGTGTGTTGGAACAAGAAGCAGTTAAGATTCAATCCAATCTAATGCAAGAGGCTGATACTGTTCCTATGGAGGAACCGATTATGGGTAGCTAGGAATTAGCGCCCGATCGCGCCGCATTAGACTTAGATGTTGAGCTTGTGGAGCAGGCGGCTCAATCGTCTGCGGCTGATCCCCAACAGGCGAGGATACAGAAAATTAGCGAGAGGGCGATCGCTCTCAATCTACCCTTATGAGTTAGTCTACTTGGGTGCGATCTCGTCCTGCTAGCTT
>DATNPI010000092.1:0-7695 GCA_036703325.1 Coleofasciculaceae cyanobacterium | reverse complement strand
CCCGCCTAAAAACCTACTCCGATGCCGACTTCGATGTCGCGTGGATGAACCTAACCGAATCTGAACTCGAAAGCCTAGCTGCTCTCCTCATCCGACAATTAACTGCCAACCTCAAAGGTAAAGCGATCGCCGGATACTTAAACGCCCTACGTCACGGCAGCACCGATATACCCCCCAGCTTAGTTCACCTGGTATTTCCGCCCCCATCCATTGATCTGCCAGCCAACTTCCCCGACGTTCAAACCCCCCGCTACTTATACGGCGACAAACTACGCTGGATTCCTGATGGTGATAAGGCAGACTGGGGAGTTGTGATCGGCAGATTCTACAGTTTTGCTCCTCACCACTGCGCTTGGATGTGGTGCTACCTCATCTGGCTCAATAAACTCTCCCCCAGTTCCCCTTGGACTGTTGCCGATATTGCTTGGGAGGACGACCTCGAAAGAGTGGAGGAAGATGTATGAAACCCCGTCCCCTAACCGAACGAGAACAAACTCTAATCGACCTCTACGGCTACTGCTCCCTCGGCATGACACCGCAACAGTTCTACTCAAAATGGCAGGTCAATCACGAAGCGATCGCCTTTATCTGCTCTCGTTCCATGTCTACCGTCCAAGGCTGGTTCAGAAGAGGTGGCAACTACCGTCGTCCCAGACAAACCGATATGCGCCATCTTGCCCTGATGGACTTTCTACTAGAACATTACGAGGACATTCCACCTGAACTGTTGAACTTGCTCTGCCCTTGTGCTCGCAACCAGTAGGAATCCAAGCCGCTCAAAGTCAATACAATTTTGGCATTTTGCCCCTCGCCATCCTCTTTGTAGGGTGGCTTTAGTTGTTTAGAGCCACCTGTACAGTGACTAAGCCTAAAAGCAGCCTGTATGACTTGATGACAGGCTAGCTAACTATAGTAATAAACCGATAACCTCTCTACTGGATCAGGTCAAAGAAAGAATCCTCCAGTTCATAGCCCACCAACTGGGCCATTGATTGGATACGGGATTTACTCGGTATACCCAACTGGCGCATCCAGTCTGTCAGGACAAAAATCTTTTGCATAACGAAGATTTCTAGAGCTTCTGGATTGTACTGGATGCCTTCAGTGCGATTAAACTGATGTGGCACCAGCATGGCAACGTAGCGGCCGAATTCCCCAGCTTTCCAATCCAGCAGAAAGGGCAACCAGGGATAGCAGGAATCTAACCGAATAAACCACAGCCGCACCTCTGGAATTTCTGAAAGTTCTCGTGGATCTGTCGGTTCGCGGAGGTAGTCGATTTCAAAGCACAGTTGCTGTTCATGCGAGATAATTGCCTGCTGTTGAAGCAACTTATCAATTACTGTTCGGGCAGGCGATATATCTAAATTGTTAATGCAGTCAGTGTTTAAAGCGATCGTGATCGTCATTGAGTCTTCAGAATATAGAGAGTAACCTACTCCGAGCGCTGAGTTTAAGCACGTAGCGCTGGCTTCTCTGTTTACTATCTTCCTCTGAATTGAGAGCAATTCTCTCAAATCGCGATCGCTTCCTCCCTTGATAGCGGGACTGATTCTGTACTAAGAAGGTAGTCCTACTTCTTGAAAAGCCGCCCGCACCTTCTGGGTTGAGCCTTTAGGAATCTTGCCATCCTTAGTCAGAAGTCGTGCCGCATCCACGATAACTTTAACGGCATCATTAAACTTGGCTGTCGGCCAGAGTTTCTGCAACGCCGTGTACCAGATTAGCGCTGCCTTATCCGTCCCGATATCCATTGCAACCAGGTAGAATGCCTTGTTCGGAATGCCACTGTTGATATGTACCCCCTGGTTATCCTCCGGCCCAGCAAAATAGTTTTTCATGTGAGCTGGCTGCCGATCTTTACCCATGAGAGGATTGTCAAACGCCGTCCCTGGTGCCTTCATGGAACGAAGCGCCTCCCCATACAGATCTGGCCCCATGATTTCATCACCAATCAGCCAATCTGCATTATGTGCCGTCTGTCCTTCGTAGAACTGCGTGATTACAGTGCCAAAGACATCCGAGAAATGTTCATTGAGTGCCCCTGACTGACCCTTGTATTCGAGGTTAGCCGTGAACTGCGTAACGCCATGCATCAGTTCATGAGCGACCACATCGAGAGACTGGGCAAAACTTATAAATATCTTGCCGTCACCATCACCAAAGGTCATCTCGTCGCCATCCCAGAAGGCGTTCATGTAGTCCTTGCCAAAGTGAACATTCAGGATCAGATCCATGCCGAGGTTGTCGATGGAGTTCCGACCTAAGACATTCTTGAAGTAATCGCGAACAATACCAGCATATTTATGGACTAGGTTCACATCTTCGTCGGTGGTTTCTGGATCGTCTTCGCCTCGTACTACTGGCTTAACCCGTTGCTCCCAAGTATATTTGCTGTCATATACCTGCCGTGCTGCTGCCTTAACAGGCGCAGCCCCAATAAGCGTCTGTATATCGACAACCTTGTCACTTCTCTGTTCGCGGAACAGCTGACTTTGCTGAAAGCTCAATCTAGCTGCCTCGATTCCGGCTTTGGCTAAATTCTCTGTAACATCGGGAGGAATAAACTGACACTGGCATTTAGGACTACATTTGTGAAACCTCATAATTATTTCCTTAGTTTCTAGTGTTTCTGGTAGGGTCACACCCACGCCCTTGGCAATGAAACAGTCTTTGCATCTGTATTCATTCGCCTTTAAAGGGGGTGTCACGGACTTTCATCGATGAAAATGCCGTTAGCCCATAGATAACTGTTGTGGGAAAGACCTGACCAGTCACTTATCTGAACGACTGAACAATTGACAACAAATTTGATATATTTGAAGGATTTATTTTTTCAGCTGGGGAGGTACTAAGACCTGCTGCGCTCAAGATATCTAAGCCTTTGGCTTTGTCTAGCTTCTGGGGAGGAAGACGAGTTGAAGCCTTAGTGCAGGCAATCTGAGAGTACCCCTTAGGGTAATACCGTTTAGAGCGTAAAACCAATTTAATAGAGCTATACGTTCTATTGATGTGTTACGAAATCAAGCTCTTGAACGAGTTGTAATATAGAAAGATATTTTTTCTGCTTAGAGGAAAAAGCTTTAAAATTTTCTGTTCAGATATTAAGGATGGAATCTAAAACTTGCAATTTCATCATATCCATGTTTATCAGATATGCAGAAAAAATTGCTCTGACAGCAGATTGGGTTTTGAAGCGGTAAACCCTACTTGATTTAAAAACATCTCAACAACTATTGTGTATCTACTCCTAACAGGGTGCCTGACCTCTTCAATCTATGCCCTTAGTGCAACCTGAAGGATAATCACAAACTATGGTTCTTCCACAAATCAATAAGATATCTACCTCATTAAAACTTCAGGTTACTAATTCGCTTGGAAAACCAGGAGTAAAGAATTGCTAAGTCAGACAAGTTGTAGTTGCTTTACCTTCCTAAAAAGTACTGCAATGAGCGGCAAAAATAGTGGATGAAGTCATTAGACTTCTTGCATAAGTGGTAAAGCCCTAAGAGGTAAGTACTACTACGTCATAACGATTGAATGAGAGCAAGAGACATAGAGACATCATGAGCGATGACCCACAACAAAAGAATGAAACTCTCTCTCCCCCTCATTTTCAAGCTAGGTTCATTCTTGAGTTCGATATTGATGGGACACCTGATTAGCTGGTACGTTGCCGACCAAGAGTCGAGAGTAATATGAGTCAAATTCACTTGAGTCCCCGCGAAAAAGCGATCGCCCAACTCGTTGCCCAAGGTCTTCCTAACAAATGCATTGGCAGTCAGCTGGATATCAGTCCTTGGACAGTCGCCACCCATCTACGGCGGATCTTTGCCAAACTGGACGTCACCTCCAGAACCGCAATGACTACTCGGGTTCTTCAGGAAAACTTATTACAGGAATAAGCCCATCTATAGTTTCAAGAGAGGCATCATCGTGGATTCGCCACCATCAAGTATAAAAATCTCCCCATAGCCTCTAACCTCTAGCCCCTATTTTCATAAGAGTCCCCTCGGTTTCGTGTTGTGGACAGAAGTCGAATATCTAAGGTAAAGTTGTAATGAGTTTGTATTATTTTGCCAAGTGTTGTACTTAAGCAATTGGCAGCCGTCTCTCAAGTTTTTAGGCATCGTTATCACAACTGAGGTCTGAGGTTGCCGATGAGAAAGCTGTAAGGACTTAAGTCTCGTCGGTAAAATAAGAGGCAGAGAACCTATGGATAAGCTAACCAGTAAGCCAAGAGCATCAAATATGCCACATGAAGCGGTCGTTGTGAAACCAATTCGCTCACTTGAAGACGCCCTCAATCACTGTCAATCACTGGGGATGCGTCTAAGTCGTCAACGTCGCTTCATTCTTGAACTGCTTTGGCAAGCTAAAGAACACCTATCGGCGCGAGAAATTTATGACCGATTGAATCAGCAAGGTAAAGCGATTGGTCATACCTCTGTGTATCAGAATTTAGACGCGCTATCGAGTCAAGGGATTATCGAGTGTATTGAGCGCTCTGATGGACGCTTGTATGGCAACGTCTGCGATGCACATAGCCATGTCAACTGCTTGGATACGAACCAGATTGTTGATGTCTACGTAGAACTACCCGAAGATTTGCTCAAGAAAATTGAGCAGCAGACAGGTGTGCGGATTACTGAGTATCGGATTGACTTCTACGGTTACCGAACAAATAAATCTGAGGTGCAGGCGCGTTGAGGTTCCCATAGCGAAGCGTCAAGAGACGGTACTTCACCAGAACAGCGCTGAATGGGAAAGCATTCAGCCTTAGGCTATGTGCTGCAACGCTAACAACTGATGCCCGTAGCGCTTTTCTGTACCATACACTACACAGTAAGGTAGATATGGGCATACATCTACAAAATACTGTATTATACTCAATTGCAAACCGCCATATTACACAAGGCACTACTTCACTTCATTATTTCAACTTCCCGGATTTATCGATGGGATTATTCAGAGAGCGCCTTTTTGCACATCGATGTCATCCATAGCAAGGTCAGATAGCATCGACGTTTCTTCCTGGGTGTCATACTCATTATAAAAAACTGGCTTGTGTTGATCTAGATCTTCAATTTGTGCCGTCTCCCCCTCGTAGTCTTTGTCATCACGATCATCTTCATACCGCTCATCCGGGAAGAACAGTTCTCCTTCTGCACTCTCAATAAAGATTGTTGGTTCTTCCTCTAAAAGACCATCCTGGTCATCAAGGATTTTTGTATCAATTAAAGATTGGCTATAAGCCTGAAACTCTTCCGGGGAAAATACAGCTCCACTTTTGATAGCAAAGTTTTGGGTCTGTTCATCTAGTTGAGCTTGGAACAGACAAGTATTGCTAAGATTTGCCGATTTGAAGTTTACTCCTTTAAGGTTAGCTCCTGACAAATCTGCTCCTTCTAAGTTGGCTCCAGAGAGATTAGCGTTCGTTAGATTAGCACCAGCAAGGTTCGCCCATGATAAATTGGCATTTTGGAGATTTGCCGCCGCTAAATTGCTCCCAATTAGCTCAGCCGCTGCTAAATTGGCTTGCCAGAGATTCGCCTCTGCCAACCAGGCTCGATTTAGGCAGGCTTCTGCTAGTTGAATTTTACTTAAGCTCTTTCGTGCCGACTGCCAAAAGGCTGTAGGAGAAAGAGCCCCACACCGACTGATAAAACTCAACAGCCGATCAGCCTCAAACTCCTGTGGAATGTTCGGGTTACCACAAGGCCAAAAAGCAATTTTTGCTTCTTGTGCTGCTGAACATAGCAATACAAAAACATTAAGCCCGACAGCAGCATCGATTTGTAAGACATTCAAGGGATTGTGGAGTTCCTGCAACGGTGAATGAGCTTGGTGAGCAATACCCTCATCCAGCCATTGCCCGCGACAGTAGGCTCGATAGAAACGATAGAGGCGTTTAAATAGAACAGCAAAGGAAAAAGCATCCACATTGCGCTTTTCCTCCTGCCGGAGACGCTCGATCACGAATTCTGCGATTTCAGCTGAGAGTAGTCCATATCCTAGTAAACCGTAAAGATGTTGAGCGACGTTGATTGGTGAGGGGATAAAAAAGGTAACTTCACCGTATTGGTCTTGAACTTGTTGGGTAAGAGCTGTTAGCTGGAGGGCAATTTCTTCAGCGCCAAGGTATTCCCCCAAACCGGGGTGAGAGAACTCAATAAAAAAATGAGGGGGAACTCGGGGTCCCCTCTGGGGATAAGGGGGCAAGGGGGAACTCGGGGTTCCTGGAGGGGATGAGGGGGCAAGAGGGAGAAAGGAGGTATGGGGAGCTGGTTTGCTCAGAATTAGGTAGGAATTGCTCCCCTGCTCTGGGTCTCCCAACGGCAGCGGTACTCCCCCTCTCTTCTGAAGCTGAGAGCGGAAGAAAAGGGCTGGCAGACTTAGAGGGGGAACATCGGTTGTCGGTTCAGCGGTTAAGCGGTTGTGGATAGCGGCTTGAGATACTTGATTTTGTCCGGTTTGGATAATCGTCAGGGCCACTACTTGCATTTGGTGGCGTAGGTCTTGAGGATGGCGACCCTGAAGAAGATTCGCGATCGCCTCTTGCGATCGCGTCGCATGGGCAAGACCTTCTCGGGTTAACTCCGGTAGCCGACCGCTCCCAGCGGCGGGTTCGCCCAACAACCACCGCGTCATCCGGTCATAAATTTCAAACTTGATTTGAGGTGGACCCATCTGAAAAATACTCTCATCAACCCAGGCATCTCGATGTAAGATGCCCAACAGATAAAGCATGATAGGACGCGTCACCAGTTCAGCTAAGGACTTGACAGCAGGACGTGGTTGAAACACTCCCCCATGTTTCAAAAAGGTAAAATACGCCTGAGCAATGGATTTGGATTGCAATTTCGCCCACTGCTGGAACCATTGCCGAAACTCATCCTGCCCCATAGGTGCAATTACAATTCGTTGTACCTGGACAGCTGAGGGCAGGGTACTGCTTTGCCGATACTTTCTGGTTAAACAATCAAGGGAACTTGAGCGACCTGTAAGAACAATCTTGTGGCGAGGCAAACCAGTGGAACTGATGTCCTGGCTATGGAATCGCATCACCTGCTCAATCAAAGTCCAGAGGTAACGCTCACTTTGAGCAGCTTGGGGTAATTCATCCAGACCATCGAGGAGCAGTAAGCAGGGAAGTGAGCTAGGGGATAGCCAGCCATCCGCATCTGTGAAGCGTCCTACAGGTAAGGCACTTTCCAGGGTCTGTTCCAGTGTTTGACCTAAAGTAACGTCTCTGAGCCGAATCACTATTGGCATACAACTGGGATAAAGCTCTTGAGCGACTCGGTAGGCCCACATTTGGCAGAAACTGGTCTTACCGCCACCAGGATCGGCTTCGATAAGGGCGATCGTTGTCTTATCTTCCAACTGGGACATTGCCCATTCCATCAAATCCACCGATGGGGAAGAAGGTGGTGAGGAACTAGGTGCCAGAACTAAGGAGTAATCTTGAGACTTGAATTCCTCTTTCTTGACCACCTGCCCTTTGAGAGGAATGTATAAATCTTTAAGAGCAAACGTTTCTCCCAGCAAGGGTTCACTCAGAGCACAGGCTAGCCCCGCCCGGTAGTATTCCCGAGGCAAGTTAAGCGGTAGGGTGGCTGTCGGCTGTTCTGGGTCTACGTTGGCGTTCGTGTCGGTAATTGTGTCTCGCAAACTGCTGACATTTCCCAACCG
>DATNPI010000084.1:0-3704 GCA_036703325.1 Coleofasciculaceae cyanobacterium | reverse complement strand
CTTAAAATGCGTAAGTCCTGGACTAATCGATCCTTTGCTCTTTGCCCAGTATGAAGTATGAAAAATTCACGCTTCGATTGGGTCTGATTCGCCCTCCCAAGATGGCTGGAAGACTTTTTGGTGGGAGTCTAAAACTCCTTCCAACAATCGATTTCAGCCTTCAGCCTTTAATCTCCCGCTTACCAACAGGAGGCAAGGAGAAGTGAATTGGTGAAAAACACTAAGCACAGAAATAGACTTTTAGCAAGTGCTGCTATCCTGCTGTTGGGGTTAGCCGGAACTCAACTCTATGGCTATGTCCGCTATGGATTCTTTCCCTTCAATCCGATATTTCTGATTATCGGCTTACCCAGCCGTGTCTTCTTACAAAGAACCCTTACAGGACATTCCGACTCGATTTATTCCATCGCCATCACCCCCGATGGACAAACCCTTGCCAGTGGCAGTTTTGACAACACCATTAAATTGTGGAATCTTGCCACCGGACAGGAAATTCGCACCCTGACGGGGCATACCAACTCGGTTTATGCCGTCGCCATCAGCCCGGATGGACAAAGCCTAGCTAGTGGCAGTCATGACAAGACTATCAAAGTTTGGAATCTTGCCACCGGAAAAGAAATTCGCACTCTTAAGGGACATTCCGACTGGGTTCGTTCCGTCGCGTTCAGCCCGGATGGAGAGACTCTTGCCAGTAGCAGTCGTGACAAGACCATTAAACTGTGGAATCTTACCACCGGAAAAGAAATTCGTACTCTCAAGGGGCATTCTGAGTGGGTGACTTCTGTCGCCTTTAGCCCAGATGGAGAGTCCCTGGCTAGTGGCAGTTATGACAAGACAATCAAACTGTGGAATCTTGCTACCGGAAAAACAATCCGCGCCCTTGAGGGACATTCCGACTGGGTGACTTCTGTTGCCTTCAGCCCGAATGGACAAACTCTTGCTAGTGGTAGTCGCGACAAGTCCATCAAACTGTGGAATCTTGCCACCGGAAAAGCAATCCGCACCCATGAGAAACATTCCGACTGGGTGACTTCTGTCGCCTTCAGCCCAGATGGACAAATCCTTGTCAATGGCAGTCGTGACAAGTCTATCAAACTGTGGAATCTTGCCACTGGACAAGAAATCCGCACCCTCAAGGAGGCGTCCGACAAAGCTTTTCCTCTGGCTGGTGTTAATTCTATCGCCATCAGCCCGACTGGACAGACGCTTGCTAGTGGTAGTGTTGACAACACTATCAAGATTTGGCGAGTGCTTCGCTAATTTTCCGGTGGAGCAGACCTGTCAAATGCTCTCATAGAAGCGTTTCTGCATCGTCGCTAGACAGATGATAAAATTAAGTTATAGCAAGCTAGAATTGCTGCCTCTACACACTTATGACAGAGCCACTAATTGAACTGAAAGGAGTCTCCAAGTCTTTTGGTGGTAATATCATCCTGGATAATGTCGATCTGACAATTTATCGAGGGGAAGCGCTGGGAGTTATCGGCCCCTCTGGGACGGGTAAATCCACGATTCTGCGAATTATTGCTGGTTTAACAGCACCCGATGCTGGTGAAATTTATGTGCAAGGGCAACGGCGTGCGGGTTTAATTGAGGATGCTGAAGACCCGGTTGGCATCGGGATGGTGTTCCAGCAGGCGGCTTTGTTCGACTCATTGACGGTTGAAGAAAATGTTGGTTTTTTGCTTTACCAGCACTCTAAACTACCGCGCAAGCGGATTCGGCAACTGGTCAATCAAAGACTAGAGATGGTGGGGTTGGGTGGCATTGGCGATCGCTACCCTGCCGAATTGTCGGGAGGGATGCGCAAGCGCGTTAGTTTTGCCCGTGCTGTCATGTCTAATCCTGATAATCCTAAGGACACTCCAGAAGTTTTATTGTACGACGAACCCACAGCCGGTCTTGACCCGATCGCCTCAACCGTGATTGAGGATTTGGTTCGCCAGCTACAGTGTTCAGAGCAGGGTTGCGGTGCCTATGTGATGGTGACACACCAGCAAAGTACAATTCGCCGTACCGCTGACCGGGTTGTGTTTCTCTTCAACGGCAAGGTACAGTGGCAAGGCAACGTTAGCGAGATTGACACCACAGATAATCCTCTAGTGCGACAATTCTTTAGTGCCAGTGTTAAGGGGCCGATTCAGGTGGTTGGTTAGCATAACGGGAGAGTACTCCTTTGAAAAGGCAATTAGCTGTCATTTGTCATTCAGCATCGGTCATTGGCAAAAGATACAGGACAAGAAGTTCGTTAGTTAACAGCTAATAGCTAAGGGAGGATAAATTATGCGATCGCGAACCATTCGAGAAGGCTCTGTTGGGTTATTAATCCTGGTAGGACTAGCTGTATTTGTCGCTTTAGTGCTGTGGATACGTAATATTAATTTTGGTAACCGTAGCTACAAGTTCATCGTGCGCTTTGCGGATGCTGTTGGCATGAAAGCAGGTGCTGCAGTACGCTATCGCGGCGTCACTGTTGGGAGAATCACACAGATTCAACCTCAGACTAATGGGGTCAATGCCACAGTGGAAATTACTGACCCTAACTTATTAATTCCTAAAAGCGTCACAATTGAAGCCAATCAATCCGGTTTTGTTGGCGAAACCTCGATTGACATAACGCCGCCTCAAAAACCTATACCTCCGAGTGTACAGTCGCTTAATCCCCGAACTTCCTGTAATTCGGCTCTAGTTATTTGTAACAATGATCGTCTTGATGGTCAGATTGGCGTCAGTTTTATTGAACTGCTGCGCAGCGGCACTAACCTGGCTTCGAGGTACAGCGATCCAGCCTTTTTCGACAACGTCAATACTCTTACCAAAAATGCCTCAGTTGCAGCAACTGAGGCAGCAAAACTTACGGCTGAATTGTCTCTTTTGTCTCGTTCAGCCCGACAAGAGTTAGGAACGTTCTCAACGGCAACCAAGTCCGTGACGGCGACGGCGAGTGACACTCTCACTCAAGTCGGTGATGTGGCTAGTCGCTTTGGTAATACTGCTGAGAAATTTAGTAATACTGCCGATCAATACAGCATAACTGCTGCCCAACTCAATCGGCTGGCTGCTTCCGCCAATGAGCTAGTGGTATCGAATCGGGGAACTTTGGTCGGCACCCTAGATAGCGTCCGTCAAACTAGCGATCAGCTGCGTACACTTTTGGGCAGTTTCACGCCTGCCGTGGCACAGATCAACTCCACCGTTGGTCAACTAAACACCGCTGCGGGTCAACTCAATACCACGGCTGGTCAAATCAAGGTTGGAGATGTGGTGAAGAATTTAGAGACCCTTTCAGCAAATGCTGCACAGGCCTCTGCCAATTTGCGCGACATCACCACTTCCTTAAATAATCCAAATAATGCCTTGCTGTTGCAACAAACCTTGGACTCGGCACGGGCAACTTTTGAAAATACCCAAAAGATTACTTCCGATCTGGATGAACTGACGGGCGACCCAGCCTTCCGGGAAAATGTTAGAAAGTTAGTCAATGGACTAGGCAATCTGGTGTCCTCAACGCAGCAGCTGGAACAGCAAATACAGGTGGCTCAACAATTGGAACCCGTCAGCACTGCGATTAAGACAACTGTCTCCACTGCTACCCCTACACTCTTAGCAGATCAACAACCCCAGCCCAACGTTGAGCAAGCGGCTTCTTCCACCCAACCGGATACACAACAGCCGTCATTCCTTATGCCTCCAGCCCCCAAGAA
>DATNPI010000074.1:0-16783 GCA_036703325.1 Coleofasciculaceae cyanobacterium | reverse complement strand
ATCGACAGGCAGTAAGTGCGATCGCGTTTAGTCCCGATGGTCAACAGTTGGCAAGTAGCAGTTTTGACCGCACGATCAAATTGTGGGACGTGCAAACTGGAGAATGCCTGAAAACCTTTCTCGGACATACCAACCGAGTTTGGACGGTTGCCTATCATCCCAAGGGACAGCAAATTGCTAGTGGCGGCGATGACCATGCTACCAAACTCTGGAACATTAAAACGGGACGCTGTACGAAAACCTTTAAAGGATATACCAATGCTGTGCTATCCCTTGCCCTTAGTCCTGACAGCCGCTATCTGGCAAGCGGTCATGAAGATCAGACAATTAGGTTGTGGGACATCAAAAGCGGCACTCTGTTAGAGACATTACGGGAACACACGAACCGCGTTTGGTCGCTAGCGTTTCAACCTGCCAGTCAGCACCCTTTACTTGCTAGTGGGAGTGCAGACTACACCATCAAATTATGGGATTGGAAATTAGGAAACTGCCGACAAACCTTGCAGGGTCATACCAGTTGGGTGTGGAGCATTGCCTTTAATCCTAACGGAACGCAACTGGCTAGTGGCAGCTATGACCAAACCATTAAATTGTGGGACGTTGACACAGATCAATGCCTAAAAACACTCCAAGGACACACCAGTCCAGTTGTCTGTGTTGCCTATAGTCCAACCTCCCTTTCTCACCTTAGTAAGGGGGGAACCGACGGGGGGTATCTGCTAGCAAGTAGCGAGTTTGATGGAATTATCAAGTTGTGGAACGTTGACACTGGGGAATGCTGCCAAACTCTCAAAGGACACAGTAACAGCGTGTGGTGTGTCACCTTCAGCCCTAATGGAGAGTGGTTACTGAGTACTAGCTTTGACCAAACCCTCAAACTTTGGTCAGTCTCGACAGGGGAATGTCTTCAGACTTTTGCAGGACATCAGGAGGCTGTCATGGTTGCCCGGTTTAGCCCAGATGGTCAATTTATTGTCAGTGGCAGTTGCGATCGCACCCTTAAACTTTGGGATATCCGCACGGGTCAATGCTATCAAAGTTTGGCGGGTCACTCGGAACTCGTTTATACATTGCTCGTTGCCTCTATTCAACTTGGAGATGAAGCTTCGGCAAGTCTCATGGCTGTTAGTGGCAGCTTAGACGAAAGCATCAAACTCTGGGATTTGCAAGAAAAGAAGTGCTGGCAAACTTTGAGAACATCTCGCCCCTACGAAGGCATGAAGATTAAAGCCATTGAGGGGCTAAAAGAAGCTCAGTTGGCAACGTTAAACGCCTTAGGTGCTGCTCCCATAGCGAGCTAACCTACCTAATCCTCTTCTGTCACTCTGCCCCAGAGAAAAAGGGCGTAGCATTGCGGTAACTACGTTTTCGGTATTGGCGATAGATTTATCGCCGCAATGCTCATTGGTGTCAATTTAAGAGGAATTGGGCGGTTGAAACCGCAGCTACACGAAACTTTACCTGCCTATCGCGCTTGCGCTGCGCGTAGCGCACCACGCAGGTTTCAAAAACCTTGATTTTTCATCAGTCCGCGCAGGCGGACTTGGTTTTTGTAGCCGCGACTTCCAGTCGCCAAGGCTTAAGTTGACACCAATGCGCAATGCTACGCCCCTACAAAATCAACACTTACTAATATTTTCTGCGGAGAGCGACAAAAGAGGGCTAAGTTGCTTCATAACGTTTTAAAGGTGCTTCCTTACTCGCTAATTTCTTTTCTATAAGCGCTAGATAAGACTTGGGAACTACAATTGGCCAAAACACAGACCCTACGATCAAAATTATCCAAGACAAGCGCTTTTCCTCAGGAAACATACTGGTATCCCGCTCAAAGAACTTACGCCAAATCTTAAAAAAGCGTTGAGCCATCAGTAAATAATAAACAGAAATTAAGACGATTATAATTAGTTTCATTATCATCAATCCCTGAGAATTCTTTATTAAATTAGCCGTTGCCAACTGAACCCTGGCTAACACAGCAACGTTGATGCTCAACTACTCGTTAGTAATTGGCGATCGCACCCAGAAGCAGCTGTCAAGTTCAGGACTCAGCATTTCTGAAAGTAATCCTTGCATATTTCTTTACGAACTTCTAGTGCGAATCTCTCCTAGGGATGGTGTCTACCAAAGAATAAGCTTATCTTCTAGCTAAACAACATCAGGTGAGTGATAATTGCTTATTAGTCGAGAAAATCCACTTTTCTTACCTAGGAAGGGTGCTTTATTTAAGGTCTTGTGCTCATCTATACTAGCCGCCTTAACAGTAATCCCTATCTCCAAGCAGAGGGAAGCGAAACCCGAGGAGCGGTACTTTTTTAATGGATTTAGTTGTATTTCCTACCACCCCACTCAGCCAACCTGGTGGGGTGTTTTATTTAGCGTAACACTTATGGGGAAACCCGCCCCCTAGAAGGAGACGGGAAGAAGTCAACTCTCTATTGTCTGTCTAGGTTTAGACTTACCAGACTTTAGATATCAGCACCTGACTTTGGCTCAGAACCTGTTGGTTCTACAACACTTCGCAGGAAGGTAATCTGCTGCTCAAAGTCAACTGATTCTAATGCTCCTATTAAGCTTTTGGATTCATCACTGAGTTCGTAGTTAGGAGGCATAGGCACAATAGTTTCGCTCTCCATGCCTTGTGCTAGGCGATACCAAAATAGCAGCTTAGTGTTTGCGCTCAAAGAGCCGTACTCGCGGGAAATCGTTGTGCTTGCTCCTCTGAGCAAGTCACGTTGCACTTGCAATTGTTCCTCGTGAGACATGTCCTTGACTTGCTCAAACAATCCCTGTGCAATCTCGTCTCCAGCAGCTCCAGGAGCAGCAGGTGTGATTGAACCGCCCATTTTGGTGTAAACAAACCACAGCAGAGCGAGTTGCTCATCGACGTTTAAGCTCCGGAAAGCTTGTACACCTTGATTCACATCGTTTTTCAGATTGGTAAATACCATGAAATATTCTCCGATTGATATTGATTGAGTCCAATGGTCCTGAAAATCTTTTTAAACTTGCTAATGAATTCAACAAGCTTGATAACTCCAGCTGTTTAACTGGTTTTCCTTTGATCCCGAACCAATGTCCATAGTGAAGGAATTGTCATTTTCGTACCCCTGCAATAAGGTATAAACATTACGAAATATGAAGGTGCATAAACCATACCGAAGATAGAGGTAGGTAACTTTTATTACGGAAGAGTTAAGACAGGAGCATTTGTAGGTTGTAAGAGGTTTCGAGAGTGAGTAGACGTCTGGAAGGGAAGGTGGCAATTGTTACCGGTGCTGGTACTGGTATTGGAGAAGCGATCGCCCATAAGTTTGCCAAGGAAGGGGCAAAAGTTGTTGTCAACGGACTGCCGGATGACCCAATCCAGGATGTGGCGGAAGCGCTCAACGAATACGGAGGAGAAGCGATCGCCTATGGGGGTGATGTCTCAGACCCATCCCACGCTCAATCCTGCGTCCAAGCTGCGATCAACGCATACGGGCGTTTAGATGTTCTTGTGAATAACGCGGGTGTCTTCCTGGCGATTGCTGAGACGCAGGACTACCCAATAGAGGCCTTCGACCAAACCATCAGAATGAACATCCGTTCGGCATTCTTGATGACCAAGTATGCCCTGCCGCACTTGCAAAAAACACGGGGCAACATCGTCGCTGCTGGATCAGAAGCCGGTTTCAATGGAGTAGCGCAAAACTCCCCCTACAGTGGGACGAAGGGTTGGATGCATTCATTTATAAAGGGTGTAGCAGTCGAGCAAGCTAAGTATGGTGTTCGTGCTAACTGTTTTTGTCCTGGCGCGATCGATACGGCTTGGACGCATAAAGAAACTGGGCCAATGGATGCCGAAATGGAAGAGATGCTCGTCATGGCTACTCCGATGGCACGACGCGGCACACCAGAGGAAATGGCAAATGTTTGTGCATTTCTCGCTTCCGACGAAGCCAGCTACGTTACTGGAGCGCTATGGCTTGCTGATGGGGGTGTCACGATTGCCAAAGGAGCCGTTGGTCAACAAACGCCAGAGTCGCTGCGCCAACCACCGCAGGGTGAACTGCGCTTAGATCACTCGAAAGAGGGGTTAGAGAACAAACACACCCAAACGGTTAGTTAGTCGAAGCTTTGAACTAACTTTCATGAGTTGACCTGGCGTACTACTCCGAACCGCTTGTCACGTCTCATTGAACAGACGAAGCTGCAAGTGTAAACCCGTGCGTCTGTCTTTGAGGCATAAGGCCGTTGACGAGAGGCTCTTCAACAGCCCCTAAGTTAAGTCACTCAAAACTAATTGAGGAAAAAAGAAAATGACATCAGGACATGACATAGTGCCTAGTGAGCCGCAAAAACCAAATGAAACAAGCAGCGTCAGTGATACTGAACGCTGGGGAACCCTAATTGGTGGTGGTGCACTCGTGCTTTTAGGTCTTAGACAAGGCTCTTTGAGGGGTGCACTAACTGCTCTGGCAGGCGGAGGGCTTATTTACCGTGGCGTGACGGCACAAACCGGCATTCAGGAGACACTTGGCATGAATGACAGCATCAGGGTTGAAAAGACCGTGACGATTAGCAACAAATCGCCAGAAGAGCTTTATCGCTTCTGGCGTAACTTTGAGAACCTGCCGCACTTTATGAAGCATGTCAAACATGTGAGTGTCGTTAATGACAAGCGATCGCATTGGATTGCAACTGCACCAATGGGCGCAAGTGTCGAATGGGATGCAGAAATCGTCAACGAGTGGGAGAACCACTTGATTGCTTGGTCTTCAGTTGAAGGAGCGGACATAGACAACTCTGGTTTTGTCCGCTTTCAACCCGCACCCGATGGACGTGGCACCGAGGTAAAAGTCGTTATCGAATACAACCCGCCAGGGGGAGCTGTTACAGCTACACTCGCTAAACTCTTCGGCGAAGAACCCAAACAACAGATTGGAGATGACCTGCGTCGCTTCAAGATGCTTATGGAAGCTGGAGAGATTGCAACGACTGAAGGGCAACCCTCAGGTCGTGCATAAGCAAGCAAATGAACAGAGTTTGCTTCAGGCAAGGATTGATGAGTACAGCAAACCCGACGATTCTGCTAGCTGAAGACAATCCCGACACCCAATTTTTCATCCAGCTTGCCATTGAGGAAGCCAACTTAGCGGTCTGTGTTCAAGTAGTCAAAAGCGGACAAGAAGCCAAGCACTACCTTACAGGTGAAAATTCTTACGCTGACAGAGACCGCTACCCTTTACCTGTGTTGATACTGACTAACCTAGATATGTCTGGTTTGTCAGGTATTGAGTTACTGGAATGGGTAAAGCAGCAGCCGGAACTAAAACAACTACCAGTTGTGGTGATAAGTAGCTCTGATGACCCCTACCAAATCAAGCGAGCGATGAAATTAGGTGCTAGCTCCTACTTTGTCAAAACACCGACTTTCGATAGCTTGATAGACCTTTTGATGTCTCTTATCCCGTCGTTGCTCACTCCGGACCAAGAAACATAAGTCTCGACTTTGTGAAGGAAAAGGAGAACAATACTAATGAAAGCTGTTTGCTGGTACGGAGCGAGCGATGTGCGGGTTGAAACCGTGTCCTATCCCAAAATCCTCAACCCACGCGACGCAATTATCAAAATCACATCCACCGCAATTTGCAGCTCTGACCTGCATATTTATGACGGCTACATCCCTACGATGCAACAGGGTGACATTATCGGTCACGAGTTCATGGGTGAGGTTGTCGAGGTTGGTAGCGGGGTCAATAACTTGAAAGTAGGCGATACTGGAGCATTTCAATGAACCGAGTAATATCCTGGCTACAAAATCTTTTAATGCGCGTAATCCTAACTCTGTCTCTGGTAGGAATTGCGTTTCTCATCAGTCCTGCTCTTGGCTATGATAATTCATTTCAAGCGCAAGCAGAACCTTTGACTCCTGAAGCGACTCAGTACCAAGTCAACAGCAAGGATAGTCCATTCCAGGATGACGAGCAAGAAGACCAGCAAGGAAAAGCTAATGAACTCTTCAAAGAGAATAAACGACCGCAAGCGGCTTCAGAAACCACTAAAGAGATTGGAGAAAATCTAACTAAGCCTGCCAAGGCTACCAAGCAAAAGCTTGAAAATATGGGTGACAGTGTTCGAGAAAAGCTATCTCAGTCAACCGATTCATCGGGAAACTAAAGTGGTCTTGAATGAGGTTTAAGAAAAATCTCAGTCAACCGTTCAAGATACATAGCTATGCAAGCAAATGCTTGTATGGTGCAGCCAATTTTGATAATGTGCCAGCACCGAATAGGGATTTAAGAGCTTGTCCAAAAATAAGTACGTCATTTTGGCAAATCAGTAGTAGGTAGGCAATGCCTACCTTGCAGAAAAGCGCAAACTTATTTTTGGATAACTCTAAGTCTGCCAGATTGCGACCATAGATAGAAGAACAAGGCTTAGGACAGGGTTAGTATTTGTTTGTAACAAATTTGTTACGTCTGAGAGAGACAACTTAATCAAGTTTTCCTAAAATCCGCAAAAACGAAAGGAGATTGAAATGAAGCAAGGAAAAAGTTTTCTACAAAACATTGGATTACGCAAGATTATTACTGTGGTTTTGGTAGCCATTACATTTCTAGTGGTTCCCGTCTTTGGCTACAGCCCATTATCGCAAGCACAGGCAGAAACACTGATTGCTGAGGGCAGTTCTTACACAGTAGACAGCGCTACCGTTAAGAGAATTCAACAAAAGGCAGAAGACCTGGGTGACGGCGCAGAAAGACCAATCGGTGATACTGGCTTGAAGAACATTAAAAAACTTGGTGAAAATATCCCCGAAACGCTCAAACTTAATGCCCGCCAAAAGTTAGGTACTGACAATCCCGAAGACCTTGTGAATAATGCTCAAGACCGAGTCGAGGGAGCGGCTAAGGCGACAAAACGGGCTGTGAAAGATGCGGCTTCTTAATCAAAACTCTGAAGAAATCAAATGAGAGCTGACAGCTCAATCTCATAACAGGAATGCAAGGAACTCCGCCCTCACCTAGTAGGGCGGGGTAATTCATGCTAGGAGAATAAACATAGATGAAAGCTGTGTGCTGGCATGGCGCAAACGATGTGCGGGTTGATACGGTGCTTGAGCCAAAAATTATCAACCCGCGTGATGCCATCACTAAAATCACATCTACAGCGATCTGTGGTTCTGATCTGCATATTTATGACGGTTATATCCCGACGATGCAGTCGGGCAAGGAGTTCAATATGCCTGATACAAGTGTTAAAAAAATTAATTCTGACTATTCGCCAAAGGGTGAGCTAGGTCAAAAATACCTGGCGTCGGGAAAAACTATCTCAATGCGTCTTTGGCAGGATGAGCAACCCAGCGAAGCCAAACCAGAAGCACAGCGAGATTATGAAACGGTCGGTTATGTAATTAGTGGTCGCGCTGAGTTGCACTTAGAGGGTCAGATGGTTTTGCTAGAACCGGGAGACTCGTGGGTAGTGCCTAAGGGTGCGTCCCACACGTACAAAATTTTGGAACCTTTTACGGCAGTTGAGGCAACCAGCCCACCCGCTCAAGTTCACGGGCGTGACGAGGCTTGAGCTGACGTTGTTGATGAGTGTACAGGTGCGCTAGCGCAGTGGCGCGTTAGCGCATGACCATTCTGTGGTTATTTCCCAGAAATGAGCGATCGCACCTTTCTAGAGGTCGCTTTATTGATTGTCTGTATCGTTTTTTACTTTAATTACTAATTTTTTGCTCAACAATAATAGATAATGAGCGTGTTTTGCGCTGCCTTAAACTCACACATTAAAGATTATCTCCATAGATAGACTTTCAGCTACGGAAAATCATTTCTGCGACAGATTTCCAACGAGGCGTTGTTGAAAGACGATAATTTTGTTGGTTTCGTTCTATTGTTAAAGAAACATTAAGCGAAACATAAAATACTCAATTATTTTAATTTTCAATAACATGACAATGACTTATTTCAATCCAAGCGCCCCCCTTTTATGCCGGAAACAAAGTATTTTCGATCTTCCAGAGATGCCAGGACTTTGGCGATTTCACTGGCAAATTGGAAATATTACTGTTTTTTCAACATTTTATACACGACTTGATCAAGCTTGCATCGTGTGGGGTGTAATCTCGATAGTGATTTTTGCAGCGGCTCAGTTTCTCCCTATTAGTTGGCTCACTCAAGCTGTTTGGTGGTCAGCTCTTACCGTAATTGGTACGGTTGGTATGGTGGTGTTGACACCGTCTTGGTTAAGAACAGAGGGGTTGGGCTGGGTTCTTGATAGTTGGATATTCTTAATGGTATTTGGGCTTGTACTCACAGATTTAAGTATTTTTTTGGGCTGGGGGGAAGTGTTGACGTACCTGTGTCCGCTGTGGTTAGGGTTGGTTGCCCTTGGCTATCTGTGTACTGGAGTGGGAATGCGATCGCGTACTTTGATGCTCACCGGTATAGTTCACCTGCTCAGTATTTTGCTTCTACCTTATGTTGGCGCTTGGCAATTTCTGGCTACTGGAATCATCATGGGGGGGAGCGTTCTACTCTTAGCAGAGTTCCAGTGGGATTCATTTGGAACCTGTGGTAACAAATAAAAGTAGTTCTGTATATTACAGTACAAAAAAAATTTAATTATAAATAAAAAAATTACTCAAATTTAAGCGCCTCAAATTGTTAAGCGTGAATTTTTAAAAGGTGTACAAAAAACCTAGAAATTGCCCCAATCTTTCTTGGCTGTTATCTCAAACTTAGGAAAGATAGGTACACCATGACATCGACATGTGGTAGAAGATGGTAATGCGGAATATATTGTTCTATCCTGGCATTGACTTTACCTCTCAAAGGTAGGCCGTGAATGGGCATCAGAGGCGATCGCCTCCGAGAATTTTTGGTAGGCCTGCATTTTTGTCGGATGAGTCATGATAATTTGTTGAAGCTAACTGTGATTAGGAGCTTTCATGACGGTTCAACCCTCCGCCGCGACCCCAATGAATAACTTGAAGTCGGCGACGACTCCGACGACTACCAAGCCCGCCGCCAGTCTAATGAAATCGATTCTCAGCGTTGACTTAGGTCGAACATCCACAAAGACCTGTGTGAATCGCGAACCAAACAATGTGGTTTTCATCCCTGCCAATGTAAAGCATCTGACAATGGAACAGGTGCGTGGAGGCATTTTTGAAGCTCGCGCTACAGATCCATTATTGGATATGTGGCTGGAGTACCAAGGAAGCGGATACGCCGTAGGTCAGCTAGCAGCAGACTTTGGGGCAAATCTGGGAGTGGGTCAATCTAAGACTGAGGATGCGTTGGCAAAAGTCTTGGCCTGTGTCGGGTACTTCAACCTCAAGGACGATATAGCTGTTGTACTGGGTCTGCCGTTCCATTCCCAAGAGCAGTTTGAACGAGAAAAAGCCCAGCTTGTCAGCCTTCTGAGTGGGCCTCATGTCATGAGCTATCGAGGTGAGCCACTAACGGTTAACATTACCAAGGTTTGGGTAATGCCGGAAGGATATGGCAGCCTCCTATGGTGTGAAGCCCAAACCAAGAGTCCATCTACAGACTTTACTAAAGTGTCGGTGGCAATTGTTGACATTGGGCATCAAACCACGGATTGTTTAATGGTGGATAGCTTCCGGTTCGCACGGGGAGCTTCTAAAAGCGAAGCCTTTGCCATGAGCCAGTTTTATGAACAAGTTGCCTCCAACATTGAGGGAGCAGATAGTCAATCTCTGTCTCTGATTACGGCAGTGAACCGACCCAAGGGCGATCGCTTCTACCGCCCCAGGGGTGCAACCAAACCTACCAATTTGGATGATATTCTGCCCAATCTGAAAGAAAGTTTTTCTCGTGAAATGTGTAGCCGTGTACTAGCATGGCTGCCAGAACGCGTGACTGATGTAATTCTCACTGGGGGGGGCGGTGAGTTCTTCTGGGATGACATACAACGTCTGCTCAAAGAGGCCAAGATTAACGCACATTTAGCTGCACCGTCCCGTCAAGCAAATGCCTTGGGACAGTATATTTATGGAGAAGCACAGTTGGCGGCCTCAACTCGCGCCGCTAGGACTTGAAACTGATGTTCCCTTGGTCAAAAAACATAACTAAATCGGTCACGTTCAATCAAGATTTGGCAGACCAAAGCTTGTTAGAGGTTGTTGAATCCGAGTTGGATAAACAACCTCACATGACTTTTAGCGCTCTGTGTAAGGAAGCTCTATGGCAATCTTTATGCATATCCGAATCTGTACGACCTAGTCCCGGAACAGTTAAGCTCGAACAGCAGGTCGCTGAACTCCAAGGTCAATTTGCTGACCTTGAGCAACGTTTTTTTGCCAAGGAATCTAGTCGGTTGGAGGCGATAGAACGGCAGCTGAATCAACTCACTCAACAATTGGCTCAACTGGCGCTCATGGTCAATCAACAGCCTAATGCTGTGTCTCCTCCAGAGTTAGAATCAGCCGCAGAAGCAGTGAGTCCTACTACCCCCCAAGAAGTTGATCCCTTGCTGAGCCGCCTGAGTCCGCTGTTAGATGATTTTTAAGGTCAAAATCTGAGTGATGACCAAGAAAGGATGAACGATGAAAATTTTGGAGTTAATCGTTCAAGCTCTAGATTCATCTATGGGGTAGTTTCATACTTCATACGAAGAGCCTTCAGTTGACCCTATCCGCAAAAGGAGGCGATCGCCTCCTTTGAGGTTTTTGCATAATCACACCTAGTGATTCCCAAAAGGAATAGCTCTGCTGCTAGCCTTGGCTATAACGGGGGTCTCCACGGGGGAAGAACGGTGACAAATTTGATATTCAAGGTTGCTATGTGCAGCCTGTTATTTACTGTATTGGCTAAAGTACCCAGCGATGGCGTTACTGAAGCGACGAATGATTTAGGATTTCAATACTCGAACTCTTGTTCCCAATGCAAATCGACTTCAGCAAGAGCGAGTAACACGGACAACAAAGACACTCTGCAAACGATTCTTGATGACAACGCCCAGGTAGAAAAGGTGGCGGGCGGCTTCGAGTTTACAGAGGGACCGCTTTGGCACCCAAAAGGCTTTCTACTCTTTAGTGATATTCCCGCTAATACCATTTATCAATGGATACCGAATGAAAAACCTGGGGTATTTCGCCGCCCTTCTGGAAATGCCAATGGCAACACACTAGATCGGAATGGGCGTTTGATCACGGCTGAACATAGTAATCGTCGCGTATCGCGTACTGAGAAAGACGGTACGGTGGTCACACTGGCGAGTCAGTATGAGGGTAAGCGGCTCAACAGCCCGAATGATCTCGTGGTCAAGTCAGATGGAAGTATCTACTTCACTGACCCTCCCTACGGGATTAATTCTAAGCAGGAGGAACTGGGCTTCTACGGTGTCTATCGGCTAGCACCGGATGGGATACTGTCCGTGCTAGTTCGGGACTTTGTGCGTCCGAACGGAATCGCCTTTTCACCGGATGAGAAAAAACTGTATGTGACTGATTCGGAAAAAGGTCACATTCGTGTTTTCGACGTGAAGCCAGACGGCACCTTGGAAAGTGGACAGGTTTTTGCAGAACTGAAAGACCCTGGTAAAAAAGGTGTACCAGACGGAATGAAAGTAGACGAAGAGGGGAATGTTTACAGCACTGGGCCAGGAGGGGTATGGGTTTTCTCATCGTCGGGCAAAGAGCTAGGCAAGATTGAAGTGCCAGAAGTTGCCACCAATCTTGCCTGGGGCGATTCTCTTAGAGATAGCTCCGGTTCACGCGACTACAAAATGCTCTACATTACGGCGAGCAATAGCCTTTACCGTATTCGCCTCAAAATTCCAGGTGTGCGAGTGAAATGAGAAGTAGCTGACGAGCAATCCTCACTGTTTCTAGCCTCAAACATAACGAAAGTCCACGAGCCACAACACCATTCTTAAATAATTTAAACAGATTTAGGGTTTTACTTTATCTTCTTAAGATTAGACAGGATGAAACTGGTGAATTTGAATGGCGATCTATTAACAATAACTTCTTGTAAATATCAAGTTTGCGGTAACCAAAAGCAACAGGATAAATCGCGACTATTGCAAGGTAACGCCTCAGAAAATGTCCAAGCCTAGTCGCAGCGTAAAAGTTTAAGTGCCTTTGATTATCAGTTTTTAGTCGGCAGTCAAAAACTGGATAGGCGAGAACTGCTACAGGCATTGGAGGCGGTACGCACCGAAGAAATTGAAGCTAGACTAGCAGAAAGTAAATATTGATTTTGATACCATTAAAACTTTATTTATGTGCTACTATATAGGAAGTATCAAAATTGCTGGGTACTGGAAATATAGCAATAGGTTTTTCCCTCCCTCCTGTAGAGGGCAATTAAGAGCGGTAACCTGCTGATGACCTAAGGAAAAAAAGCCCTTAAGTTACTTAATATATATAAGCAAGCAGCACAGAATACAGCTAGCTAAGCCAATTCCTCGATGAGGTTGAGTAGTAATTGAAAATTCAAGCGTTGGATATCCAGGTTGGCGATCGCATCGTTGCCTACTGCAACAACAAGATGCAGATCTGCAAAGTGAAACAAATCCTAGATCCTGGTCAGACCAATGTCACACTGTCAGTTTTTACCGCTGAGCATTATCGTAGCTCAGTCTTACGCGTAATCCGGTTCCGGCGGGACGCTTTGGTTGATCTGCAAGCTAAAACACTATGTCCAAGCCTTAGTATGGATGGCTTGTGTGAGCCGCAGCCTCAACACGTCTTGTGAAAGGATGTATCTACTGACCAAGTAATCCCACAGGATAAAGTCCTCAGAGAACTTTTATTGAAGCAAGGGTTCAGTCGCTTCTATCAAGCTGGGTACTGAGAAGTACGTCTTGCTATCTAAAAAGGCATTTTGGCGCTCGTTTCCTAATAGTTTTGAGTGTTGAGTCTTGAGTTAGGGATCTGTATTCGATCCAAAACTTGAGCCTCAATTCTCACATCTATTTCCTAACTCAACATTTAACACTAGTGAAGAACTATGGCTAAACACATCATTTATAACGAAAAAGCTCGTCGTGCTCTAGAACGCGGGATAGACATTCTGGCAGAAGCTGTTGCCGTTACGTTGGGACCTAAGGGGCGCAACGTGGTTCTAGGGCAATCAGTTGGTCTTCCACAAATTGTGAATGATGGTGTCACCATTGCTCAAGAAATTGAATTGGAAGATCATGTCGAAAATACTGGAGTTGCCTTGGTTCGTCAGGCGGCATCTAAGACAAATGATGTCGCCGGGGATGGGACTACAACCGCCATTGTTCTCGCCCATGCTCTGATTAAGGAAGGGTTGCGTAACGTGGCGGCAGGTGCCAATGCTATTTCTCTCAAGCGTGGAATCGACAAAGCTACAAGTTTTCTGGTGGAAAAGATTGCTGAACACGCTCGTTCTGTGGAAGATTCCCAAGCGATCGCTCAAGTTGGTGCGATCGCGGCTGGCAATGATGACGAAGTCGGCCAGATGATTGCGAACGCTATGGAAAAGGTTGGCAAGGAAGGCGTAGTCTCCCTGGAAGAGGGTAAGTCGATGATGACTGAATTAGAGATTACCGAAGGAATGCGCTTCGACAAAGGGTACGTCTCTCCCTACTTCGTCACCGATACCGAGCGCATGGAAGCCGTAATGGATGAGCCTTATATCCTGCTAACTGACAAAAAGATCACTAACGTGCAAGACTTGATCCCCACCTTGGAGCAAGTGGTGCGTTCTGGTAAACCTCTGGTGCTGATCGCTGAAGATATTGAGAAAGAAGCGTTGACAACTCTAGTGGTGAACCGTCTGCGGAGCGTACTCAATGTCACTGCGGTAAAAGCTCCTGGCTTTGGTGATCGCCGTAAGGCATTGTTAGAAGACATTGCAGCCCTCACCGGGGGGAAAGTGATTACAGAAGATTCGGGGCTAAGGCTGGAGACAGTTGAATTAGATATGCTGGGTACCGCTCGTCGGGTCACGATAACGAAGGATAACACCACGATTGTTGCTGAAGGCAATGACCTGGCAATCAAGGCTCGCTGTGAACAAATTCGGCGGCAGATGGAAGAAACGGATTCTGACTATGAGCAAGAGAATCTGCAACAGCGTATAGCAAAGTTAGCGGGGGGTGTTGCGGTAATTAAAGTGGGTGCTGCAACAGAAACCGAAATGAAAGACCGCAAGCTGCGTCTGGAAGATGCACTCAACGCGACCAAGGCAGCTGTTGAAGAAGGCATTGTCCCAGGGGGTGGAACAACTCTGGCTCACCTGGCACCTCAGCTTGAGGCTTGGGCAAAGCGTGACCTTACAGGGGAAGTATTACTTGGTGCTCTGATTGTGGTGCGATCGCTCACTGCACCGCTGAAGCGAATTGCTGAGAATGCAGGTCAAAATGGTGCTGTTATTGCCGAACGGCTCAAGGAAAAGGACTTCAATGTTGGCTATAACGCTGTCACTGACCAGTTCGTTGATATGTTTGCCGCAGGAATTATTGACCCTGCCAAAGTGACTCGCTCTGCTCTACAAAATGCCGCCTCGATCGCTGGCATGGTTCTTACTACCGAATGCATTGTGGTTGACAAACCGGAGAAGAATAACGCTTCTGCAAGTGTAGGGTAAGTACGGGCGGGAATATCGTTGCGTACAAGTGCATATATCAAATAGAAAAAAGAACGCTACAGATGCAAGGGTTCCCCCTTGTATTTGTAGCAAACCTTGAGGTAATTGATATTGCCAAAATACATCCAGACAGTCGTGGGGCAGCAACTATAGATAGTTGCTGCCCCACAGATAGTGTTGGCTATCTGAGCGTTTGCTTACGCAGGAAGCAACACTGTGTCAATAATGTGGATGACACCATTATCAGCAGCAACATCTGGTGTTGCGACTGTAGAATCATTCACCTTGACGCCACCATTGGAAGCATCAATTTTCACATCTGAACCTTCAACAGTGGTAGCTGATTTCAGCTTCACTACATCAGCCGCCATCACCTTACCTGAAACGACATGATACGTCAGGATTTTCTTTAGCTTTGGAATGTCCTGAAGCAATGCATCTACCGTGCCTTCAGGAAGTTTAGCGAACGCTTCATCAGTAGGCGCAAACACAGTGAATGGACCAGCGCCTTTTAGAGTATCGACCAGTTCGGCAGCTTTGATTGCAGCAACTAGGGTACTGAAAGAACCAGCATTAACAGCAGTATCAACGATATCAGCCAAGTGTTTTACCTAGTTTTGTGTAATCTATTAACAATTATAAACTAATTTTAAGGAAATTTCATTTTATCGGATGTATTTACCTTGCATTCTTAAAATAACACTAAGAATAAATAATAATTGCATATTATAGCAAATTGAAAATAATTTTTGTCTTCTAATGTCAAATTAAGTAAATAGGCATAATCAAACCTAAAGTAGAAACAGAAGGTTGACTAGTGAATTTAGCCAATATTGTTGATGTTAGATATGGATAGATAAAAATATCTGATTGGAGAGGGGTAAACGTCCTCTCCAATCAGATTGTGCTTTTAAACCATCTGTTTTTAAGTATGGGAATTCAACCCAACACTCTTAAGGGTGGTATCAATTTTAAATTGGTTAACAGCATCAGCGAGGCTGCACAGAGCGTGCAGAGGAGACAACTTTAAATCCCGTAGCTTTTAGGATTACATCAGAGCCTTTCCGTACTGTGAGGATTGTTGAGGAACCAGGCTCGACGGGACGATCAGGATTATTCATTGCCTCCTCAAGAATGTACGAATAATTCCCATTACTCCAACCAGTCATGCATTTACCATCCCGACAGGTAACTCGACCTCCAGTTAAATTAATGCAGCTACCTTTGGAGTTGCATGCGTAGTAACTAAGATTTCCCGTCCCGTTGACTCCTGACCAAGAATCTGTATTGCCAATGGTGATTGTCCACTCACCATTAGTGATAGTTTTTGAGTTACCGGGATTTGTAGTTTTTCTCTGCTCAACCAACTCCATCTTTGTAATGATGGATTCTTTCCTGGTTTTGCCACAGGGTTCGGCGCTTTGGCAATCATTGATTGAAACGACTCCATAAGAGAGGCGAACTTTCTGATTTAAGAAAGTGTTTTGGTTTACACAGATATCAAAGTCTGCACCAACTTCATGCTGGATGTTGTTTTCATCTATTAAGGTGACATAGCACATCAGATCGCCATTTACCATATTTTTGACTGTGCCAATTTTGGGTTTTTCGCGTGATGCTTGCTTAGTTTTGTCAGCTTTGACTAGGGTATTAGCTTGAGTATTTCCTAAGGCATTGGTCTTAACTTGAGCAACAGTATTCGCTTGAGAGTCCTTAAGAGGATAACTCTGTGACTGAGCGCAGTTCATCATTCCGACTGAGCAAATAGCGATCGCAACTGTTGAAATTAGCTTTTTCATCGGCATAATCCTTTTGATTAATCTGAAAGGTCAAGTTATAGCAACCTTTTCGCAAGAGAGCTACCGTTAGGATTCGATCGGGAAGACTTCACCACTAAACGGCATTGTCAATACTCAATTGATATCCTGCATTCCTCCCCCTCAACTGGCTTGTCGAAGTTTTTTGGAAATTGGGAATTGATAACTTCTAATACATGACTACATCAAAGAATCTTGCCATTCCCTAATCTCATTTCCCAAAATTACCTAGCGTGACACTTGACTAGTGCAGTGCGGCAGAAATAACCCACCCGTTAAAAAAGGTTCAAACGCTTACTGTAAAAGCTTTCTTCCCTTCTGCCTGGTCACTGAGCGTGTCGAAGTGCTGCCTCATGACTGGTCACTGAGCGTGTCGAAGTGCTGCCT
>DATNPI010000267.1:0-4089 GCA_036703325.1 Coleofasciculaceae cyanobacterium | reverse complement strand
TTGACACGGCTGACTCCTACTGCCAAGACGAGTCCGACAAGCACCACAACGAACGACTCATCCACAAAGCGCTTCAGCAGTACGATGGCGATATCAGTCAGGTCACCGTTGCTACAAAGGGTGGCTTGATGCGACCGAATGGCAGCTGGACACGCAACGGCAATCCTGACCATCTGCGAGAGACAATCCGCACCAGCTTTGAAGCGTTGGGTGGGTCAAAACCAATTGATGTTTGGCAGTACCACGCACCTGACACAGCCTACACGATTGAGGAAGCACTGACACCAGCCAAGGAGGCAGTAAATGAGGGCCTGATTCGGTTTGTTGGTGTCTCCAACTTCTCCGTAGAGCAAATCAAACGTGCCCGTGACATTGTTGATGTTGTCTCTGTCCAGAATCAGTACAACCCTTGGAACCGACAACCCGAGTTGGACGGTGTTCTCGAATACTGCGAAGCCGAAGGATTGACGTTTTTTCCTTGGAGTCCACTAGGCGGTAGCCGCAGGGTTACCAGTTTAGAAGATATCCCTGTCATTGCCCAACTAGCTAAGGAAAAAGGCGTTTCTGTCTATCAGATTGTCCTGGCGTGGCTACGGGCTAAGTCACCTTGCATTGTACCCATCCCTGGCGCAAGCAAGATTTCCAGCATAGAAGACTCGGTTGGTGCTGTCGAGGTGAAGCTATCTGAGGTCGAAGCAGGAAGGATTGACCAGGGCACCTCGTCGTGATTGTTGCCAAACAAACGAGTTAGCTGTTAATCATCTAATTTGCATACTTTTTCGAGTCAATTCTTAAACCTTTGCAAGATTCAGAGCTTCTACCTCTTCAGGCAGTGTCATAGCAAGAGAGCTGGCAACTACTCTACAAGCGTAATGTCTATTTCTATTTGGAGCGTGAAGCGTAGTTGTATGTCATTTGAACTTACTGATAGTTGTAGGGCAGAGTTAAAACAGTTATGGGGAGGTACAAAAGTACCACCCCTGACTCCAGAACAAATAGAGTTGTCGCTTAAACTGTGGCACAAAATCAAGATCCGAAAGCTGCGAGAACAAAAATTGACGTTTTCTGAAGAAGATTTGGAATAGAGTAAATTCTAAACTCCTATTACTGAAAACGTTTATATTATTTTTGACGACACTGTTCTGGACAAACGATATTTTGAAAATATAGAACGAACCAGGCAACATTATAGTGGAAATGAACACTGAGTCTTTGCTCCTTTGAAGGGGCAAGGACTCGATGTAATTAGCTGTATGCTATGTCAATTTTGAGTAATCAATTACCGTATCTAGAAAGTCTGGTTATAGTACTATCGCAACCCTAAATCATTTGTGAAAATGCGATACCCGACTACAAGCGAGAAGTCGGGTGTTTGAACTGCTGGCATCTCACAACTCAAATAGAATTGCTATAGAACATCCGTAGACTAATCAAACTGGTAGCTAAACACCTCCGCAATCTCACACCGGAGAAGGCACATACTATTGGCGAAGCCGCCTATAAAAGAGTTCTCGCTGAACACACTTACACTCACCGGGCCGCACAACTCCAAGCCCTACTTGCTGGAGAGTGCGTCCTGCCGAAAGTTTTTTAAACGCAGAGGTTCGCCGAGAGTGATGCTGTTGATAATAGTAGGGTGCGTTACGCTGTCGCAAACGCACCATCTAGATTTTCTTACTTAAGACAAGGAGACTAGTGATGAAGGTGTTTGGTAGACAAGAACCTCAACCTTACAAGCTCGCTGACGAACGCCAACTCAGATGCCTCGTCTGCGATTACCAATTGTTTTGGTATCAAGAAGCGCAGCTAAATACGGCGGTAGCTACCTTCTTCAATTTAGACTGGGCTAATCGCTCCGCCATCTGTTTGGTTTGCGACCAATGCGGGTATATCCATTGGTTTCTTCCTTATGAACCGTGAACACTGCGCAAGATACTCAGTATTCCTCTTCACCAATCAGCTCTACCCCCTTCTCCAGAACATGATGGAAGGATTAGCAGTAGCAGCAGGTTGTATCCAGACTCTCATGAGCTGTCGATGACATTTCTGACCGCAACTTAGTATGAAAATCGTCATCCTAGGATTATCAATCACCTCCTCTTGGGGAAACGGACACGCGACAACTTACCGAGGATTGGTGCGCGAACTGGTAGCACGAGGGCATGATGTGCTATTCCTTGAACGGGATGTGCCTTGGTACGCCGCAAATCGTGACCTCCCTAATCCCCCATACTGTCGCACTACGCTTTATTCAAGTCTTGATGAGTTGAAGGACAGCTTCCTTGAACAAGTGCGTGACGCTGATTTTGTCATGGTTGGGTCGTATGTGCCCGAAGGTGTAGAAGTTGGCGAGTGGGTGAGAGCGAAAGCGCAAGGAGCTGATATGGTTCGGGCTGGGTACTCGCCCAGTGTGCGCCTGTTTGAAGCTGCTGCCTGTGCAACTCCAATTATCAGCGACTACTGGCAGGGGATTGAAACAATTTTTGAAATAGGCAAGGAAATCCTCATCGCCAATTCTCCAGAAGAGGTTTTGCGCTATCTTCGGGAAACGCCGGAAGCAGAGCGTTGTGCAATCGGACAAAGGGCTTGCGATCGTGTTTTAGCAGAACACACTGCCGCGCACCGTGCCGCACAACTAGAACAATATATCTTCAAACTTTCTGATTGCGGCGCGGCGAATGACTAGACCAGTTACACCTCCTACGAGGACGAGCGGATTTCTTACCCTGCTGAAGAACCGACCCTTTATGGTGCTGTGGTTTGGGCAGCTAGTGTCCCAGATAGCAGACAAACTCTTTTTCGTTTTACTAATTTCCCTTCCCTACAGCTATCAGTCGCCGCAGATGTTTGCAAATTCCATGCCTTCTACCCTCAGGGTCGCTTTTACGCTATCAGCGATTCTGTTGGGTTCAGCGGCTGGGATTGTTGTTGACCGCTTTCCCAAGAAGCAAATGATGATTGCTGCTGACGCGATTCCTGCGGTACTGATGCTCTCAATCCCTCTATTACCAAAGCAGTTTTTCATACTGTTGGCGATCGCGTTCTTAATCTCTAGCATGAGGCAATTTTTGTATCCCGCCGAGCAGGCAGCTATTCCTCTGTTGGTGCATCGGGAAAATTTGATGTCAGCCAATGCCTTATCGTTCGCGACGAGCATGGTTTCTTTAATTGTCGGTTTCGCAATTGGAGAGCCGTTGTTAAGTTTGGTAAAAAACTCGGCCGGAGAAAATAGTCAAGATTTTTTTGTTGGTGGATTGTACCTTGTCGCTGCTGTAATCCGCCTGTTCATTCACATTCAAGAAACGAGAAATAGCATTAGCCTGCTATCCATTCATCCGTGGAGGGATTTCCAAGAAGGTCTGGGGTATCTGTGGAACAATCGCCTAGTCAGAAATGCGATAGTTCAGCAGACGATGCTGTCTTTTGCTTTTGTCCCCTTAACCGTGCTGACGCTTGAATTGGCAGAAAGGCTTGGTCTCAAGTCTACTCAATTTGGCTTTCTGTTAGCCGCAGCAGGAGCCGGCTTTGTCTTCGGTGCTGGACTATTGGGACAGTGGGCCGATCGCTTCCATCACCAGCCCTTGCCTGCGATCGGTTTTCTGAGCATTGCCTTTGTCTTGGCTATATATACCTTCACTAGACACCTCTGGCTGGGGTTGGGGCTGACTGCTGTTTTGGGCTTGGGAGCCTCATTGATTGCCTTGCCGATGCAAACCGTCCTTCAGTCTTCTACACAGGAATCCATGCGAGGCAGAGTCTTCGGATTTCAAAATAATGTGGTGAATATTGCCCTTAGTGTGGCAGTGGCTGTTGCCAGGCCGTTGACGGATGCCGTGGGCTTAGAGGCTGTATTTGTAGGCATGAGCATCCTGATAGGCCTAGTAAGTATCTGGGCGTGGCAAAACACTCGCCGCGTCTCACAAAACGTTTAGCTGGAACAGCAGAAGCCCCCTATCGTCTTTCCATTAGGCTAGTCAGACTAGAGACAACCGCGATTAGTTCAGATGGTTCGACTGGTTTTGTGATGTGCATCTGATAGCCCGATAACAGGGCAAGCTTTCGATCCTCCTGCCGTGCGTAAGCAGTGAG
>DATNPI010000714.1:0-3969 GCA_036703325.1 Coleofasciculaceae cyanobacterium | reverse complement strand
TCAAATCTGCTTCTGTACGGTGACAAATTAAATGACATCGCCTTTGGTTCTGCCCTGAAGAAGCGATCGCACAAAAGTGTTTCAGACTCTTCTTGCGCTATTTTTCAGCTATCTCAACTTAACCCGTAAATGTAAGCTGTTTTTGTATCAGACTCTGGATCTACCCACGATGTTAGTTTTTGTAGGACTTGGAACACATCATAAGCTCGTTGAGCCATTTTTAGGGTGTAGTTCTCGTTCTCATCTCCATACTTGAAGCTGAACTCAACTGCTACTGGCTTGTTTTCATCACCCTTGTTGTCGTACCAAACAATCAATGCACACTTAGAGTCTACCTTGGGTGAGTTTCTAATCTCAAATTTCGCTCCTTTAATTACTAATTCACGGACAGTAATTCCTCTTACCGTTTTTATCTCTTCCTCTTTTGTGTAATCAATCACTTTACCTGGAATATCTGGGTATAACCGTGCAGCATCTTGCAGTTTACCCAAATTCTCATCAGAGGAGATTTCTTGCGTAGTTGAGAAGCTGTACAACACTGAAAATGGAGATTTAATATCCTCCTCAAACTTCGTTTCTCCTTTACTAGGGTCGCCAGCTTCCATATTGCGATTTTGAGAAATGTAACGATCTGGATGGCGAAATTTTAGAGTGATTTCTTTTTTGTCTTTGCCCGGTTCGTATCTCTCACGCAATATGTAGTGGTTGCTATACAAAAGATTTTTATCCGTATCGTAGAATTTAATTATTCGATTATCATCAATATTTTTTAAGTCACCCTGTACATCAATACCAATATTATTAATAGCTTGTGTAAATTCATGCCAAAATTTACTTGCCTCTTTCAATAGCTGTTGCTCATCACCAGTAAACAAATCTTTGCGGAGCATAAGCTTATATTCGCGAGAGATGACTTTCATGATTCCTCATTTATATAGAATTGCTATAACTACATCTGTCCTCCGGCAAAATCCGGAAGGTCTTTGTATAGCCTTCGTAATAATCGGAAAGACAGGGATTTAAGGGAGTACGTTCAAAAGAGGCGGAAAGTAATGAGTAAAGCCGTGTAAGACGCGATCGCTTCTTAACGATAACAAAGCAGACTTGGAAGGAAACAGACCAGAGGGTGTGAGGCGCGATCGCTTGCAAAAGCTTTTCTAGAGTTAAGTAGTCACCGTTGTGTTCAGGTAATACTCAAACCGCTCCTGTAGTTGTTCAACTGTCAAATTTTGACTCCAGTATTCCACTAAGGCGTGACCAAATGCCCAAGCATTGTGATCGGGTGAAGCAGGGTTTTCCAGCAGTAGAGGCCAAAGAGATAGTAGGTCAAAGTTGAGAGTCTTGGAGTCGCCGGAACTCAAGAGCGAGAACAGGTCATAAGCCATCTGGAGTTTGCCAATGACGACAGGCAACTGTTCCACGGGAATTTGCTCTGCCAGTAGGTAGGCTAGAGTTGGCTTTCCGGTTGTTAGCGTGGCAATGAACTGAAGGACGGGACTTTTGAGCAGTGCAGTTAGTCCCTGTGTGGTTGCCATCTGGAAAGTGTAGCGGTCAATGATTTTGGCTGCAGCGACGGTGCGGGCTTCCAGGTTACGCAAAAAACGGGCAAGACGGAGTTGCTTGACAGGGTCGATCGCATCCACCAGTGCCAACGATAGCGCGTCCAATCCCCAGGCGACTCGACCTGTTTTGATGTCACCTGTTACGACGGGTAGAACAAAATCGCAGAAGTCGTCCAAACGTTCAGCGCGATACTCGGTGGCTTCCCGAATGGCTTTCTCTTTCGGGCGATCGCCCCATTCCCAGTCGTAAGGCGGTTCCCACTCGCGTATCGGACGCAGTCGATCTACCTGAGTGACGATCGCGATCGCAGGTAAGTCTTCAACGTCTGCCTTCATATCTTTGAGAAAGTCCACATCCATTTGTAGGGCAGGATCGAGGGCAGGGGTAACTAATAGCAATAGATCGGCGTTTGTCGCATAGTCCAACACGAGTTCCCGCAAATCTGCACGGTTCACTTGTTCGTAACCCGGCGTATCCCAAAGCGTCAGTGTGTCTCCAGTTTGGGTCTGCCAGTGATAATTCTGAATGCGATCGGTACTGGGCAACACATCGACTTCGGCGCGATCGGCCTGAAATAGCGTGTTAATCAGGCTGCTTTTTCCGGCTCCAGTTCGCCCCACAAGTAGAATATTGACAGGTTTTTGCTCAACCGCCTCGGCTGGTTCGGCTTGCACCAGGATGTCTCGGAGTGTTTGGGTTTTCGCTTTGGGTAGCGTCGGGGTGGAAACGGAGAATTCTGCTGGTAGGGTGGTGCCTCCGTAGAGAGCGATCGCTTGCCGACATAAGTTTCGGAGGGCAGCTTCCCGGAGTAGTTGGCTCAAATTCACCAGCAGTTCCTGAGTTGCCTGGTTGCTGGAACCTTTACTGGCTACTTTTGCCACCGCTACCGCAGGATTTAAGAGCCACTGTGCCCAGTTCCAGGCTTGCAAGAGTTTGCGAGCGGATGGCTCCAGCTTACGGTAGACTTCATATGCCTGGTATGCCTGTCCAACTGTGACTTGATTGAGGGCAGGGGATAAGTTCTGCATCCACCGATCCATGTCATCCATCGTTCCCCGAATTAGCGCGTAAGCTTGGGGAACATAAATGTTGAGCAGGGGATACTTCTGTTCGGGATGGTAGACATAGGCGATCGCAACGACAACGTCCTGGCATCGCTTCCAAAAGGTTGACCAGTCTTCCCAGGCTGGTGGATCGTTCCGTGCCGCTTCCAGAATTTCTTGGAGTGCGGCTTCTGCTTTACTGGTGGCGTCATTTCCCGTTGACTGCACGGTTGTCTTGTCTGAAGCAGATTCTAGTTCTTTGCTAACCTCTGCCATTACGGCTTCTAGCTGGTCTACCGCAGGTCGAGTCCATTTGACTAGTAGCCAACGCCAGCCAACTAATAGGAGGGTGACTACAGCCCAAATCCAATTAATGCCCCACTCGTGGATCTGCAACCCTGCGGATATCAGTAAGAAAGTGATGATAGAAGCGATCGGGAGTGCCAACACAACCCACTGCCACGGTTTTAATCGCACCATTGCCCCATGCCTGCCTTGATTAGACTGCCTTGTACAAAGTCTATACTCGCTGCGCTGCGTCCGGCTGCGCCTAT
Organism: Coleofasciculaceae cyanobacterium; assembly: GCA_036703325.1. Classification (GTDB taxonomy): domain Bacteria; phylum Cyanobacteriota; class Cyanobacteriia; order Cyanobacteriales; family Coleofasciculaceae; genus DATNPI01. The sequence goes on along the minus strand of DATNPI010000714.1, from coordinate 809 downwards.
CGTCTCTAAGCTGGGGGGATGTTAGTATCCTTCATCAACGTAAAAATGGTGTTCATTCCACTTTTACAATAGGATTTACGTGAATAGATCGCAAAAAACTGCCTGTCACGGGCTAAACTTATGCTTTTAGACTTCACGGTTGAAAACTACCGCTCCATTAAAGAACCCGTTACCCTCAGTGCAGTTGCTCAACGCCAAAGCTCTCGTCAAACGACGCAAGACAGCAAGCGCAAACGGGTTAAGTCAGACCACGAAATTTCACCTGGATATCCTGTTAAAGGCTGGGATATTGAGCTTTTACCAGTTCTGGCAATTTTTGGAGCTAATGCATCAGGCAAAAGCAATGTTATCCAAGCTCTCGATTATTTGTTGCTCCTGATGGCTCATGGCAATCAGGGGACTCTTAAGGTTCAGCAAGTTTTTAAGTACGCCAAGTTAATTCCCTTTAAATTAGATAGCAACTTTGCTAAAAAGCCTACACGATTTGAACTACGAGTTGCATTCGATGATGCCATCTATACTTACTCTCTGGTTCTTCATCAAAACCATATTCTTCTAGAGAACTTAGATTATGCTTTAGCCAAAACTAAACGGACTCGCCGTTTATTTCATCGCAGTTGGGATGAAAACGCCAAGAAGTTTATATGGAAGAATGGTTCGGATTTTGTTGGTACTCATACTAAACTTCAGCGAACTATCAAAGAGAATGAGTTGTATATGAGCTTGATAGCAAGGCTAGAATTAGATGTAGTTGAACGTCTGTGTAGTTGGTTTAGTTCTCGTTGGTTGGGAATTAGTCTAGGCAGTGA
>DATNPI010000258.1:0-4351 GCA_036703325.1 Coleofasciculaceae cyanobacterium | reverse complement strand
AAAGCTGTCGCAGACATGCCAGTGTGGTCGGGTTAAAAAGAAAACTTTGAAACAAAGAGTCCATAATTGCGTTTGCGGAGTACAGATGCAAAGAGATCTATACTCTGCATTACTGGCAAAGCACATAGAACCCGACACATTCGTTCTCCAGGTGAGTCAGTTACTTGATGACTGGCAGAGTGCGGAGCTGCGCTTGAAAGCGGCTTGGAGAACAGCAACGGAATGCCATAAAACTGCAACTGGGAGGGTTATCCCTTTCTCCTTTGGTCGTTGCCCGGAGGTAGAGCGGTTCGCTACGGAAGTCTTAACTAAGATATCTAAGAGCCAGGATGCTGTAGTGGCAACACGAGAGCCTGGAAGAGGATATGACCATCCCGCCCGTAGGGACGGGGTATCAAGTTAAGAACCTCCCGTTTAAAAACGGGAGAGTCTCAGAGGCCCTTATTTCAAGGCCCTCTAGAGTTTCGCTAATTTAGGATAAAAAGACGCAAGGCAAGTTAGTCTTTATAAATTCAGGGTTTGATCAGCGTGTCAACTTCACAATTCCAAAAGCGGCCGGATAAGACGCTCAAGGGTTCACATCGCTCCAAAAGCAGGAAACCGCTACCAACATCAGCGCCTCCCCTCAAGCGTCTGATTAGTTACGGGCACAACTATCGTGTCCAAATCTGGCAGGCGATCGCTTGCTCGATTCTCAATAAAATTTTTGACTTAGCGCCACCCGCCTTAATTGGTGCAGCGGTGGATGTCGTAGTGAAGAAGCAGGATTCACTGATTGCTCAGTTGGGAGTGAGGGATGTCTTCGAGCAACTCTTGATACTGGCTTTCCTCAGCTTCATCATTTGGGGATTGGAATCAGTTTTTGAATATGCCTACGCCCGACTATGGCGCAATCTGTCGCAGTCAATTGAGCACGATTTGCGCTTAGATGCCTATGAGCATTTGCAATCCCTGGAACTCTCTTATTTTGAGGACAGAAGTACTGGGAGATTAATGTCAATTCTAAGTGATGACATTAATCAGCTGGAGCGCTTCTTGGATGTAGGAGCGAATGACATCATCCAGGTGATAACGACATCAGTAATTATTGGCACTGCCTTCGTGATTTTGGCTCCCAGCGTGGCGTGGATGACAATTGTGCCGATGCCTTTTATCCTTTGGGGTTCGATCGCTTTTCAGCGTCGCCTTGCCCCACGCTACGCTGATGTTCGAGAAAAAGTGAGTTTGATCAATAGCCAGTTGGCAAATAATCTAACGGGCATCACGACGATTAAAAGCTTTACAGCAGAAGAGTATGAAATCGGGCGGATTGAACGAGAAAGTAATGCCTACCGCCTCAGTAACAAGCGAGCGATCGCACTTTCTGCTGCCTTCATCCCCTTAATTCGGATGATCATCTTGTTGGGCTTTACAGGCATTCTGCTCTACGGTGGTTTGGATACGGTTGCCGGAAAGATGTCCGTAGGGACTTACAGTGTCTTAGTGTTCCTGACACAGCGCTTGCTTTGGCCATTGACGCGACTGGGAGACACTCTCGATCAGTATCAACGGGCAATGGCTTCCACAACGCGGGTGATGAATCTGCTGGATACTCCGATAGAAATGCACCCAGGAGATATCCCGTTGTCAGTTGACAAGGTGCGCGGTGAGTTAGCGTTGAACGATGTTACCTTTACCTACCGCGATCGCTCCGCAGTCATTCAAAATCTTTCTCTTCATATCCCCGCCGGTAAAACCATCGCGATTGTTGGTTCCACAGGTTCTGGCAAGAGTACGCTGGTAAAACTGTTGTTGCGACTGTATGAAGTGCAGTCGGGAACAATCACCCTCGATGGCATTGAAATACAGAAATTGCAGATGAGGGATTTGCGTCGGGCGATTGGCTTAGTTAGCCAAGATGTGTTTTTATTTCATGGCACGGTGCAGGAGAATATTGCCTACGGTACGTTTGATGCCACCCCAGCAGAAGTAATGGCAGCCGCTGAGATTGCGGAGGCGCATGACTTTATCAGCCGATTGCCCCAAGGTTATGAGACGATTGTCGGTGAGCGGGGTCAGAAATTGTCGGGAGGGCAACAGCAACGGATTGCGATCGCTCGTGCTATTTTGAAGAATCCTCCGATTCTGATTCTCGATGAGGCGACTTCTGCCGTGGATAATGAGACAGAGGCAGCAATTCAGCGATCGCTAGAGAAGATTACAGTAAATCGGACGACGATTGCGATCGCCCATCGCCTTTCCACTGTCCGCAATGCCGACTGTATCTACGTTATGGAACACGGCAAATTAGTCGAGCAAGGGCGACATGAAGAACTGCTTGAGCAACAGGGAATTTATGCCAGCCTCTGGCGCGTGCAGTCGGGTGTGGCCTCCTCCTACACCGTAATATCTGATTCGGTGTAGGCTTCCTTACCTCGCGATAAAGCTTTCCTGGTTATTTCCCGTTCGGCTGAGGCTCACGGCTGAAGCCTTGCGGGTGTTTCACCACTTATCTAGAGCCGCCCCATGACGCCGCTCCCCGACAGACCGATTGCCCAGGCCGTTTCCTTTCCGCACAGCCCATGCGTACATTGCTACCAAGTTAAATGGACAGCTTTACACCTAATTACTATGAAGTTTTTACCCAACCACAGAAGCGGCAACCGCGCAGCAATTTCTGGTTGGAACCCCCTAACTTCAGTTGTCAAGGTACAGACTATTTTATGCCGTTTGCGCTGTTCACCACGCTACTTGTGACGTGTCCGTTTGAGTCAAGGCAACCGTTAGTTATTCGGTATACCAATGTTATCATTATCTATCAATAATCAGCAAGAAATAATCGGGTTGCATTTGTTAATTTTAGGGGCAAGAGAAACCCTAAAATTAAGTTAGGGAGCGAGTTTGCCTTCAGGGGTTTCCCCCATGAACCAAAGAGTGTGGAGTCCATGTATCCCGACGCTGACTGGAGGGATTAAAGCGCGGGTCTTATAGCTCTCCCTCTCCCCCCACATAAGATAAAATGAAATGCGCTCGGCAATGACGGAATCTAGATAATGATAATGTTTGGTCGCCCCCAGCCGGAAAAGGCAGAAGATCAGTGGAAACGTCAGCTTGATCAGTTCGCTAAAGATAATCGGCAAGAGTTAGCCGCACTATGTTGGGGGCTGTTTTCGGAACGGGGAGAAAGTGAGGATACCCTAGGAATTGACCTTCAACCAACTCCGCACTTTGTCTATTGTCCCAGAAAGGCGATCGAGGAACTCAATAGCAAACTTCAAAACCAGATTCAGGAAATTTTGGGAATTGTAGATTCCCATAAACCTGAGAAGGAAGTTCTCATCATCGGGATTGGCAATGACCAAATCAAGCTAATTCAGTTTGAACCGGAACCCCCACCCCTCGCATGTTTCGAGCAAGTTGGTAAGGATGTTGATGCCTTGTTAGATTTGTTAGAGCAGCGTTTAAAAGCATCCGTGACAGGTTAAGAAAACTGAGTCGTTGTCAAGTGGAGTCGGGGAAAAGGTGATAAATTAAAAGAAAAAGTAACGACTTCCATCAGGGTCTCAAGTTTTTTCTCAAGTTGTGTAAATTTACGTCAACAGAGTAGAGCTTTCAAAAAGCTTCTACTTATGACTGATATACCTCATTAGGTTCAGGAAAACTTAAAATCTCTCTTCTCAGCTTGATGTTTCCCCAAAATCTTGACATTTGGGCAAATAAATGCATGACAAGACAACCGTTCAAGGTCGCTCGTGGTTTGGGATTAGGTGGGGCGATCGCCCTAACGGGATGCTTAGTTAGCGCTTTCTGTGGAAATTACGCCCTTGCTGAGATTACCCCCGATGGAACGTTGGGAGCAGAACGTTCTGTTGTCAGCCCCAATGTCAATATCAACGACGCTATAGCTGACCGAATTGACGGTGGGGCAATCAGGGGCGCTAACCTGTTTCATAGCTTTACACAATTCAATGTTGGCGACAGACAGCGAGTCTACTTTGCCAATCCTGTGGGAATTGAGAACATTCTGACGCGGGTGACGGGGACTAACGCCTCCATTATTCTAGGGACGCTTGGTGTTACTGGTGGCAATGCCAATTTGTTTTTAATTAACCCCAATGGCATCGTCTTTGGGCCGAATGCTCGTCTGAGTCTTAATGGTTCATTTGTAGCAACAACAGCAAATGCCATTCAATTTGGCGATCGAGGCTTTTTTAGTGCTTCTGCTCCTGAATCGCCCTCGTTACTAAATGTCAAACCTTCTGCCTTTTTCTTCAACCAAATTGCCACTCAACCGATTACGAATCAAGCACGTCTACAAGTTCCGCAGAGTCAGAGCTTGCTACTTGTGGGCGGAGACGTAACCCTCGATGGA
>DATNPI010000695.1:0-7503 GCA_036703325.1 Coleofasciculaceae cyanobacterium | reverse complement strand
GCTGGTATGGTTTACAAAGTGCGTCGTGCCGGTCAAGAAGTCGATACAGTCGTTGCTGAAGTTCCTCAAGACGACTCCTTGGAAACAACCTCTTTCCCAATTCCCATTCCTCAAGAAGCGCTTTCTGATTCAACATCTGAGCAAAAAATCTCTGACTCGACAGCTGAAAAGGATTTAACTCTGGTGGGTTAGCCGCTCAAAGCTTGCAAAAATTTACCCTCTAGCAAGAGCTAGGGGGATTTTTTATTTTTCAAACCTATGCCGACAAACTGAGCATTCGTATTCTTGAGAACTTAGGCAATATCCGTCGATTAGTCCCCTCATGCCCCCAATTCTGGGGGAGTCATACCAAATCCGCGTTTGATACCCCTTTTTCAGCAATCCGCACAACCTTGTAGAGACGTTCCGGCGGAAGGTCTATAAAAGAAAGGGGGGTTGTAAGAGCAGATTTGGTATTGGATCTTGTTCCCCCCTAGTGTTGGGGGTTAGGGAGGCGAGTTTGTAAGTCCTGTTCTTGATACTGGTGTTCATGAGCGTCGTTATTAGGGAGATTTTAGGTGCAAATTAGCAGGCTCACTCAACAAATTCAGTTCATTATCGAAATCGATAAACTCAAAAATGTCTTGCGCCAGACTCTGCTGACGGATGAATCACGCCGAGAAAACAGTGCAGAACACTCCTGGCACATAGCGATGATGGCGATTGTACTGGCAGAGTATGCCCCTACCTCAGATGTTGATGTCTTGCGTGTCATCAAGATGTTGCTGATTCATGACCTTGTAGAAATCGATGCTGGCGACACGTTTTGCTACGACGTACAGGGTAACCAGAATAAGGCAGCGCGGGAAATTCAGGCAGCCAATCGGCTTTTTGGGCTGCTGCCAGAGGACCAAGGAGCAGAATTACGATCGCTCTGGGAGGAGTTTGAGGCACAGGAAACCGCCGCCGCCCAGTTTGCCGCAGCGCTAGACCGCTTGCAGCCTCTGCTGCACAATCAGCAAACCAGAGGTGGAACCTGGCAGATTCATGGCATAACTCGCGACCAAGCACTGTGGCGTATACATCCTCTCAAGGAAGGTGCTCCTGCCCTCTGGCCTTTTGTTCAGAAGGTCATTGAGGACTGTGTTGCGGCAGGCTACTTTAAACCTGAGCCAGAAGTTGAGTCAGCGCAGGGAGAGAAGGACATTACTCTCTTATAGGTAATACCAATTTCCTTTTCAGATGCTACACTTCGACCCCCCAACCCCCCTTGTAAAGGGGAGCAAGAAAATTATCTGTAACAGGTATTTAGGAAATTGGTATAAATTTCTGGCAGGAAGGGTGTAAGAGCCTATCCGAAAAGTCGATATGAAATTTAAAACTGAAGAACTTCTTTTAATTCTTTCAGGAGAGTAAAAACAATCCTTTGTATAAAGCAGTAGGCTGTCTGCGGACGAGCCTCTGGGTGGCTGATATGAAGTCTGTTTGATTAGTTTTATCGATCGGCTGCTAATTGCTAGCTGAGGGATTACCCTTTGACTATTAGCGATTAGCAACAAGCGATAGACGATTAAAAAAACCATTGACCGGATTTGATTTGACTTGGCTGGCGGCACAGAGTCGCGATGCCAGAATTGAATAGCTGGTGAAAGGGCGCACTACTAAATTCTCAAAGCTCAACACCAAAACATTGTGATTTAATGCAAACTCATCTAAATACCCCATTACTGGAGCATCTGATTGAGATACTCCAATCGTGTTTTTCCCAGGAAGAAGCATACACAGCAATCAAACCATTAGTGCAACAACTCTTCCCGAATGAAGCCGGCGCAATTTATGTAATGAGTTCTTCAAAAAACCTGCTGGAGGCGATCGCTACTTGGGGACCGATACCGTTGACTAGCGATCCAGTCTTTGCCCCCAATGAGTGCGTCGCACTGCGCCGAGGACAGGCGCACCTCGTTGAAGATACACATCATGGGCTAGTTTGTCAACATATCCGACCCAACGTCCTGCCTGTTGAAACGTTTTGTATACCAATGATGGCGCATGGCGAAACTTTAGGGGTGTTGTATGTCAGTTCACTTAATCGAGGACAGATTACCGAAACCAAGCAACTCGCGATTACAGTTGCCAAATATATAGGCTTGGCATTAGCCAATTTGAAACTCCGAGAGACTCTCAAAAACCAGAGTCTTCGTGACCCACTCACTAAGCTCTACAATCGGCATTACCTAGAAGAATCCCTGGAGCGGGAGATGCGACGCTCTGAGCGTCGCCCTCAGCCTTCGGGAATTATCATGCTCGACATAGATAATTTCAAGCGTTTCAGTGAAACGTTTGGTTACGCGGCGGGTGATTTCCTACTGCGAGAAATCGGTATGTTCTTGCCAACGCAAATTCGCACCTCAGATATTGCTTGTCGTTACCGGGGTGAGGAGTTCGTACTGCTACTGCCGGAAGCGTCTTTTGCAGTAACCCAACAGCGGGCTGAACAACTACGGCAGAACATTAAGCAGCTGAGTATCCAATATCGGCGTCAAACTATCGGTCAAATTACGATTTCTTGTGGAGTAGCGAGTTTCCCTGAACATGGTCTAACTGCCAAGGAGGTAATTGGGGCGGCAAATACAGCGTTGAACTGTGCTAGGGCACTAGGGTGCGATCGCAGTGTTTTGTACACGGCGTGAACGCGTAGTAATAAAGCTTGCAACGGCAGGGGGAAGAGAATCTTTCGAGAGATAGATTTAACATCTATCCCTATGAATCATCATTTCTCCAGAACTCAGGTCGTAAAACCTCTACATCAATCCCCCCGTAGGGGATGTTACGCTAAAAGATAGCAGGGTGCATCTAACAACAAATAGTAAGATGCCCCTGCTATTCAAATGAATTTACCTATGGGACACACGAAGTGGTTGCCACTCCTGAAAAACTGCAACAAGTAACATCCCACGCAACTAGCGGTAACGAGCGAGTTGCTGTCTTACTCATGGGCTACGGCGAAGTCGAAAGCTACGAAGACTTTGCCAACTACAACGAACAAGCTTTAAACTTACTTACTGCCAAATTTGCGCCCGTACCGACTTGGGTCTATCCACCTTTGGCGAAGATTTTGGCAATTTTTGACTTCCACGAGTGGGGGCACCAGCACGACAACTTTATTTCACCCCACAACAAGATTTTTGAGCAGCAACGGGCAGGGATTGAGAAAAACCTGCAAGAAAAATGGGGCGATCGCGTCCAAGTCTTCAAAGTCTATAACTTCTGCGCTCCCTTCCTGGCTGAACAAGTCCTGGCAGAAGTTAAAGCCCAAGGCTTCGACAAACTGCTAATTTATCCCCTTTTAGTTGTCGATTCCATCTTCACTAGCGGCATTGCGGTCGAACAGGTTAATAACGCTCTCACTCAGTTGAGTGATGGAAGCGAACACTGGGTCAAAGGACAACGTTATATTCCTTCTTTCTACAACGAACCGGAATATATTAACTTGTCAGCCCAAATGGTTGAGGAGAAAATCGCCTCAGATTTAGCTGTAGCGCACCTGCCTTCACAAACTGGCATCATCTTAATGAACCACGGATGCCCCCATAAAGCAAAAGGATTTACCTCTGGCATCACAGAAAGTCAGGCGCTCTATGAGCTAGTACGTGAAAAGCTGATGTACAAGTATCCCCTACTTTCAGTGGGTTGGCTCAATCACCAGACACCCCTGATTGACTGGACGCAACCTAACGTTGAGTTAGCGGCAAAGAACCTGATCGATTTAGGGGCGACTGCGCTTGTCTTTATGCCAATTGGCTTTGCGACAGAAAATCATGAAACGCTGCTGGATGTTCATCACATCATCCACAATCTGAAGCGCCGCAGTCCTCATGTGACCTATGTAGAGATGCCCTGCGTCAACGATCATCCAGAGTTCTTAAAGATGGCAGCGAACTGGGCAAATCCTCATATTGAGGCGCTTTTGTCAGAAACAGCAGTTGCGGTCAATCCCCAACTGGCGGCGGTGCAGGCATCTCATCACCATGATCACGACCACGACCATCACCACGACCACGACCATCATCACCATCACTAAGAATTAGGGATTTACTAAATCATCCCAACAACAGCTGTAGGGGATAAGGCTAGTCTTATCCCCTACAATGGCTTTTTCTAGCCGCTAGAATTGCGCTGTATGAGTTGCTACACGAAGTAATGGCAGATATTCAAGTCGAGATTGAAGGACAAGGCGCGATCGCAGCTACCCAAGAATTATTCTCCAATTCTGGGTTATCTGGAAATTATGAGATTGAGGAAGAAACGGGAAAAGAAGGTACTGTAGCCACGATCGCCGCTATTGCCGGCATTGTTGGTGGCACCGTCACAGCGGCCGAGCAAATTCGCAAGTGGTACAAGGAATATAAACAAGGTAAATCTGGCAAAAAGATTGAGAAGGTGCTGCTAGTATCGCGCCGTGGTAAGCGGTTGCTGTTGGAAAATGCCACACTGGAGCAGATTAAGCAAATCCTGGACGATTGAAGCTGTAAGTCTGTGAAAACGCTTCACCTAGACCTCAAGCCAGTTGGGGATAATTACGCAGAGCTACGTTATTTTTTTGACAATCCGAATCAGTATCAGAGGCGATCGCTTCCTCTCTTAGAAATCGCAGATCTAATTCAGTTAGCCGAACAAGACTACTACGTTCGCTTGGCGGTTGATTATGCCATCACTGGGCGAAAACTGTATGACTGGTTAGATGGAAGCGATCGCTTTTTATCACGGGCAATGCAGCAGCATCCGGGAGAAAGCTTTGTTTTAGCGATCGCGGCAGCAGAAAGTCTCGCCCATCTCCCTTGGGAAGTACTGCACGATGGCAATAGCTTTCTCGTGGCGCGAATGCCTGCGGTTGTTCCAGTGCGATGGGTATCATCCGATACCAAGAAATTGTCGATTGAGGGGGAATCCGCCAATCGGGCGCTGAATGTCTTGTTTATGGCAACGTCTCCCTTGGGAGTGGAACCTGTACTGGATTTCGAGGCGGAAGAAGGGCGGATACTGGAGGCGACGGCACGACCCGAAATAGAGCTGAAAGTTGAAGAAAGCGGCTGTTTGACGGACTTGGGCTATGTAATTGACGATTACGGTAAGGGGTATTTTGATGTATTGCACCTGACAGGTCATGCTACCCTGACCGATGATGGACCTCGATTTAATACAGAAACGGAAACTGGAGAACTCTACCGTGCTAGCGCTGCGGATATTGCTGAAAAGTTGCAATTCCGCTTACCGCAACTGATTTTCGTTTCTGGTTGTCGCACAGGGCAAGGGGGGAAGTCGGGGGCAGTGCCTTCTCTTGCAGAGGAGTTGCTGAAGTTGGGGGCAAAAGCGGTTTTGGGTTGGGGACAGAAGGTTTTAGATACCGATGCGACTGCTGCTGCTGCTGCTTTTTATGGGGCATTGGCAGCAGGCTATGAATTGACTGAAGCCTTGTCTCGAACTTATCAGGCGTTAATTAAGCAGCAGGCGCGGGATTGGCATTTGTTGCGGTTGTATGTGGCGAGGACGTTACCGGGGCAATTGGTGACAACCTTGAGGACTCCTGGGCGAAAACGAGCACCTAAACCTTCGGTTGCCGAACAGTTTTTAGATGTTGATACGAAACAGGTAAAGGTTGCTTCTCGTGGCAGTTTTGTTGGGCGTCGTCGTCAGTTGCAAAACTGCTTGAGGGCATTGAAGAACCCCCCTAACCCCCCTTATCAAGGGCAGGGCTGTTTCATTCCCCAAAAGACGTATACTGTCAAGGGTTGAGGGGATAAAAATAGATGGGTACAAATCTAATTGAACACCTACAGCAAGTCAAAGACTTTCGGACAACGGACGGCAGAAGACATCCGTTGTGGTTAGTGTTGCTATTGGTGATCATGGGAAGTGTGAGTGGGTATGTTGGGTATCGTGCCTGGGGGGATTTTGTCAAAAGGCACCGTCGTGCCTTGATACAGGTGTTTGGCAGCTATCGACATGGTGTACCCTCGTACTCAACAATTCGACGAGTGTTGATGGGAATCGATTTTGATACACTAGCCCAGGTTTTTAACCAATGGGCAAAAAACTATGTTGATCTCGATGAATCTCAGTGGTGTGGAATTGATGGCAAAAGCATCAAGGGAACTGTTTGTGATTATAAAAGCGAGTATCAAAACTTTGTCAGCATCGTCTCGGTATTTGCCTCTCAAAGAGGACTCGTGGTTGGTCTGGATAAATTAGACAATCAGGAAGTTAGCGAGATTGTCACAGTTCAAAATTTGATTGCAACATTGGATATCCAAGGTGTTGTTTTCAGTTTGGATGCTCTGCATTGTCAAAAAAAACTTGCCAGTTAATTATTGACAGTGGTAATGACTACGTGATTGCGGTCAAGGGGAATCAAAAAAATTTATATCGTCAGCTTCGACTCAAGACGGAGAATACGCCAGCCGCCAGTCGCCACATCGCCACTGAGCGTACTCGCAACCGAGTTACGACGCGCAAGGTACAAGTTTTCCACGACTTAACTGGTATTAGCCACGAGTGGATAGGTCTTAAGTCCTTAATCAAGGTGGAAAGAACTGGTACTCGTGGCGGAAAACATTACCATCAGGTGGCTTACTACATTAGCAGCTTGGTACGGGACGCCGTTGATTTTGCCGAGGGGATTCGCGGGCATTGGGGGATTGAGAATCGCCTCCATTGGGTTAAGGATGTGGTTTTTGATGAAGATCGTTCCACCATACATATGGGTCAGGCTCCGGCAAATCTTTCCTTATTAAGAGCGATTGCACTGAATCTGTTGCGTCGCAGTGGTTATTCCTCCATCACTTGTGCACAACGATTTCTTGCTAATGATATTGACAAAATCCTCGCCCTTGTGGAATGAAACAGCCCTGCTTTAATAAGGGGGGTAGGGGGGTCAGGGATGACACGTAAAAAGCCAATTAGTATAAGATAGTTTTTCTGCCCAATTAGGGATAAACACCAGGAGTCCTTAAGATGTCCCGTTGAGCCTCAGTTAAATCGGGATAATCATCGGGATTGTAGTAATTCCGCAACCAAGCTGAGGGGTAAGGAGAATATTTGTAGAACAGCGTGCGGCGATCGCGCTGTCCTTTCCAAACCAGAGTACCGTGGGTTAGGGCTTCGGTGAAGATAATTGCCGTTCCCGCTTTGCCCCCTATCTCCTGTACGCAGGCATGAGGATGCTCTAAATCTTGCAACTCTGCTGGGAGGGGTAAGTTGCTCTTATGACTGCCTGGAATGCAGCCGAATCCACCTTCTCCTGGATTCACATCTGTTAGATTGTAGGCAACGGCAGTTAAGCCGTTATACATCCGTCCATTTTTATACTGGTAATACTGGCAAGGGTCATAAGGAGTCCCACCCCCATGCAGATCACTACCAATGGGTCCAGGGCCTTGATGAATGATGTGTATGTAGTCGTGATCGAGACGAAATTTGGGGCCAAGCAGGTCAAGCAGATAGGGGCTAATCCGGGGGTTATCGATC
>DATNPI010000631.1:0-13396 GCA_036703325.1 Coleofasciculaceae cyanobacterium | reverse complement strand
TCAACACGGTTTTTTGTAGGGGCACGATAATATCGTGCCCTTTGTGTGTGGTGTATGCAACTGAAAATCTTACTGCTGAAGACTCTCTAATGAGGTTGCTGTAGTGCCTGAGGCATCTGTCTTATCTGAAGATACTGTAGTACCTGTGGTATCTGTGCTAGTTAACTTGTCTGAGACAGCTGTAGTGACCGGGACGGCTGTCTTGTCTGAAGATACTGTAGTATCTGTGGTAGTTGACTTGTCTGAAGATACTGTAGTATCTGAGGCGGCTGCCGTGTCATTATCGAGATTCGATGTAGTAGCGGTTTCGTTACGGTTGTCGTTCTCGATCTTGGCAACTTCCCCAGGCGGAATTTGTCGCAACCCTACTAAACCAGGGAAGCAGCGACTAGATGGTCCAACTAGCTGATAAGCAGTTTGGTCTGAGTTATTTGACGCGCTATCATCATCGCGACCCTGTTGGCGATTGTTGCGGGAGTCGTCATCATCGCGACCCTGTTGGCGGTTATTGCGGGAGTCGTTGTCATCATCGCGACCCTGCTGGCGGTTATTGCGGGAGTCGTCATCATCGCGACCCTGTTGGCGATTATTGCGGGAGTCGTCATCATCGCGACCCTGTTGGCGATCAGAGCCACCGGGGGAGACGATAGAACTAGTACCACCTTCGCGAGAGACTACATAGTAGCGATTGCCTCCACGTTCCACTAGGCGTACTCGGTTACGGATACGGCTGACGCTGATGTCGTTGCCGGCGGTAAGAACTTGGTATTGAAAGCGAGCAGTACTGGAAGTGAAAGCTGTTGTTAGGCTGAAGACGTTGACGTTGAGTGCGTTAACGGTAAATGTTGAGGTGTTGCTAGTAACTAAGGTGTTGGTGGTTGAGGTGTTATCACTAGGGGGGTTGATAATTATGGGGCTGCCAACCGTGACGTTGGTGCTGCCAACTACGATGGTGCTGTCGTTGACCAGTGCGGGGCGGGAGCAGATATTACAAATAGCGGTCGTGTTAGAACCGCCATCATCAAAGGTAGTGTACTTATAGTTAGTGAATTGTGTATCCCTGTTGAAGCTACGTGTTCCAGCAACAGCGTAGAAGTTGACGTTACCATCACTACGCCCTTCTAGTGTGTTGTTACCCTGCTCAAACTTAAACTTTGTATCTCGTCGGGCAGTGCCACTGAAGCCAACGGAATTGGAAGCAAACAGCGAAGTAAAGCCATTGCTTTCACCTTCAATTTTGTACTTGTCTACAACCCGGTTCTCATTCAATCGCTCGTTTGACTTGATGTCGAAAGGTCCCCTAATAGTGATATCTACAGCACCAAAAGTACCGTCAATTTTGAACTCATCACTTTCCCGAGTACCAACACTCTGAATCTGGAATTTTTTGTTAGCTTCACCAACAAACCTGATTGAGCCACTGTTGTTGTTGCCTACGTTGAAGTCAGTACCCCTCTGTGGCAGAACGTCTTCTCCTTCAAAAATGAATTTGATACGTCGCGCTAGATTAACAGGTGTCACAATCGGGTTGCCGGAATTGCGGAACAGATAACTTGAAGGCAGATCGATCAAACCAGTATTCAGGTCAGCCTCGAAGTCACCCAGTTTCAAGTCCCCACGGGTTGCATCAAAGCTAGATCCAGAGGCTAGAGTAGCGTTCACATTTGGCAAGAAAACCAGCGGAGCATCACCGGGTTTGTCAGGGCTAATCAGCGTCCCGTTAATTTCACCCAAGTTTGAGTCAAAGCGATTCAAGGTAAAGTTTAGGAGTGTTTGCCGATTGGAGAACGGGATAGGAGTACCACGAGAGGAAAAGGCTATCCCTGATAAAAGGCCTCGTATTGTCCCCTTATCGCCAGAATTCGGCTCGTTATCCGAACCGGCCTTGAAGCTGGCGGCGGTAGGTGTAAAGGCAGCTGTGCTTGTATTTCCATTACGGGTTTCTAAGCGCAGTCGGCTGATCCCAACGTCAAACAGCTCTACTTGACCTGCACGGCTTCCTCCTGGGGTTGGGACAAAAAAAGCAGCCTGACCAGAGGCGCGACCGCCTGTAACCTGAATTTGGGCACGAACAGCCGGAGCGATCGCTACTGCAAAGCTTCCAGCTAGACCGAAGCAAACAGCATAACGGGTTGATTTGGCAATCATGTTAAGACTCCATTAGTGAACAAACGAACGAAAAAAGAATCGCTCTAGATCAACTGGAAGCTCCACAGGGAACAATACTTTTTTCACAAATTCATCCCGATCATGACCAGGTCGAGAAGTATTACGAATAAGAGCGTGTAGTGTCCTGAGTGTCACGTATTGTTACCCTGGTGGGTATGGTCGCCCCTACACAGCATCGAGCCTACCAGAGTTACCTTGGCTTGTGAACGACAGACGCCGCCATGCTGCTGGAAGTTCCTCAATCAGTCAAAATCCCAAATCGAGTGTCCTAGAGCGAGTTTTTAGGGTTTTTGCAATTCAAATTAGAAGGTAAAAGTTGTGCGGAGGGCACCAATAGTGATTGTGTCGTTGTTATTGTTTTGATTGGGATTGAAAATCACGATGACTCCTGGTGTAACGCTGATGTTGTCTGTCACCCTGAAGCGGTAGAATCCTTCTAAATGGAACGTGGTTCCTGGCTGACCACCCTCACCAGCTAGAACATCACCTCTATTGATGAAGTTAGGAATATTTCTGCCACCGCCGTTAGCAAAGATGTCACTACTGGTAATTCTGGGAGGTTGACCGAAATAAATGCCGCCCAAGTTACCTTCGCCAAACAAGTCTGGGAAATTAAGGAACGCCATCCAGTTAATTGTCTCTACATTTCCCGAACCGGCTCTGAAGTCGGAATTGGTATAGCCTCCCCATCCACCGACAGTGATGCCAGGGGTCAATCGCCATTCTAAGCCGACCCCGAAGGCATTGGTTTGAATTGGCGCTCTTAGGAACCCTGCGGGATTTTCGAACTGTAGTGCTAATCGATCATCCCCAACACCCGTGCCTAATTCACCGGAGGGAGAGTAGGAATTGAGGTACTGAAAAGAGAGATCGATTTGATCGGTGGGAGACACGACTAACTGCGCCCCAGCAGTAGTTGCGCCTTCATTTCCACCAAATATCCCACCGTTGATCGGGTCTTCTGATCTGTTAGCGGAGTAGACGCCTTGCAAACTCAAGCTTGTGCCAAGTTGCCAGTCAAAGCCGATGCCACCGCCACCGCCACCAATATTAATAATTGGGTTGCGTTGGGCAAAGCGAGAAAGTGGCCCGGCACCAGCACTTTCTACACGATTGACTCCCCGGAAAACGTTAACAGGGTTGACGCCTACTGGGCCAACGATGAGGGCAAACTTATTGCCGAACAATTGGCGATAGTTGAGGTCACTTAACTCCACTTGGTTATTTGTGCCGCTTTCATAACCCAGTGCCACATATTCAGCCAAACGAGTCGCATTGTTGATACCGTTACCGGCGGCAAGTCCTGTGAGCAAGATACTGCGAGGGCTAAACTGAGTGAACAGATTCAACTGCACGTTGTCAATAAAGTTAATATTGGTGCCTTGGTCTGACAATCTGTCTAAGAAGAAATCAAAGCTATTTTCGCTGCGTCCCTGAAGCCCGAAAATCGCCTGTCCATAGAGTTTGGTTGTGGTAGAGAACTGAGTGTCATCCAGACGACCAGCACGACCTTCCAGTGCGTCTACTCGCGTACCTATTGCTGTTAGTTCCGCCTGAAACTCAGTGACTAAACGTCGCAGTTTCTCTAAATCTGCTCGGGAAGCGCGATCGGTACCAATACCTGCAATTAAACGCTCAACCTGCTGCAAACAGGAATTCAAACCCGCAGCAAATTCAAACCGTGACATTGCCCGGTTGCCTCGGAAGGTGCGATCGGGATAACCTGCAATACAGCCGTAGCGTTCCACAAGCGATCGCAATGCCTCGTAAGCCCAGTCACTCGGTTGCACATCAGACAACTGGGTAACATTAGTAACTTGACCCATTGGATCGTCCACCTCTTCTGACTCTAGAGGTTCCAAGGGCGTTGCTGTAGGGGAAACCGATTCGCTAGCATTTGGCGCTGGCTGGGCTTGAGCCTGAAGTTGCGGCTGTGTTGCCAGGACCTCCACCTTCGTTTCAGTTAATGCCTCGGTTGAGGCAGCAGAGGTCTGCAAATCAGTGAAAGGGATTTCAGGTTGAGTTAGGGAATTGGTTGGTTCTGCCACCGCTAACTCACTGGTGGGCATTGCTGTTGTCTTAACTGAAGCGTCCTCTGTGGGAGCAGGAATCGCCGAGTCGGTGATTGGATTGTTCAGCGCCGACACTGTTGGCTGACTATCCGCTGGTATCGACTCGGCTTTCTGTGTTGCTGTTA
The DNA here is from genome assembly GCA_036703325.1 of Coleofasciculaceae cyanobacterium. GTDB lineage: Bacteria > Cyanobacteriota > Cyanobacteriia > Cyanobacteriales > Coleofasciculaceae > DATNPI01. Next base: position 9,030 of record DATNPI010000631.1, on the reverse strand, counting down.
CCAAATCTGTAGATGCTGGGAATTCCTGACCTGAAGACTCAACCAGTGCGGCTGCGGTTGTTGTACTGATGTCTTGTGCAGCTTGAGCTGGTAATACATTAGCGGCAAAGCAACTAATGGTTGCAAATATTAATGCTGAAGATGCTGTCTTTTCAAAATTCAGACAGGATTTCACAGGCCTATTACTCCTCAAAACACCAAAGTCGGTATGATTTTAGCTGAAATTTGGTTCTATCCGTCAATCTAATTTCTATTTTGTATGTAGAGTTAATTCCTCACAATATTTGATTTACAGTCGGCAGTTTAGCACAATAATTTTAGAATACAACCTCTAAATCGCTTCGCGAATATTGTAATACAGTAGCTTTTGAAGGAAGCCTGTTTAACACCATTAATCCAAAATTCAAAGTTCCTTTGTCAGCTTTTCAGGGGGGCTGAACTTGAGACCAGATTAAGGCGATCGCTAAACGCACCGCCTTCCCCACTATCGAAAAACGAGCGGCTTCGGGAGCTGTTTCTTCCCACTGTAACAACTGCCTTTGGAAATATTCATCTTTTGCAGCTCGCTTGATAATTACTCGACTAATCACTTGCTTCTGAATTTCTTCTGTCGAAATATTCTGTTGCTTCAAAAACTCCAGTAGTCGCTGCACACTATCCACAAACTGCTCTGGAGATTGGAATATGATAATTCGTTGAATCTGATTGACCACCTCTTGATAAATCCGCCGCTGATAATGCAGGGAATGCGGGGGAGGGGTAAAGAGCGGTTGAGAGAGAAGTTCTATCTTTAAATCTGGATTCTCCTTGATTTCTAGCAAGTCTAGGAGGGTTTTGCGTTGAGTCGCGAAACGCTCAAACATCTCTGGATAGAGTTGCAAGATACGTTGACTCACTAGTTTTGTATTCACCAACCGACTTGCTGATAAGCGCAGCAGGTACTGCCCATCCCTTAACTCATAAGATTTGAGCGTTAGCCGCAGATCAGGGCAATTCAGTTCCACCTGAGTCAGCGTGAACACCAGCACTTCCCAGTTTGGGGCATCTTTAAACCGAACTTCTACTGTTGACTTGTCTTCGATATTGTCAAAGGTCAGTTGCCCAGGTTGCAAATCACCAACGGCAGGATAGCGATCGCTTGGGCGTTTGGTAGCGTAGTCGAACTGAGTAAAGACGTAACGACACTCTACTTTAGACAGGTCAACATCCTCAAGGTGCCAGTTATAAATGCAGCAGCCTGTCAGTTCTGCCCCATCAAGTTTGGTGCGAATTAGATAGCTCTCTATGAGATAAGCGTCACTCAGAGTCGCCTCACTCAAAGTAGCATCCTTCAGGTAAGCCGCACTCAAGTCAGCCCGCCGCAAATCTGCCCCTCGTAGATTGGCTTCACTAAGGTCGGTGCGTAACAAATAGACATCCTGGAGAACGGCTCGCAGCAAATCCGCTTTTTGCAAGCTAGCTTTGAGCAAATAAGCACCTGTGAGATTTGCCCGACTCAAGTCTGCCCATTCGCAATTGGCTTCACTCAGATCGGCATCAGTAAGAATCGCCCGATGCAAGTCTGCCTGAGCGAGGTTTGATGCCCGCAGATAGACAGCATTTAGGTTAGCTTCCGTCAAGTTAGCGCCGACTAAAATTGCTTCTCGTAAATTCGCTTTTTCTAAACTGGCTTCTCGCAGATTCGCGTTGGTAAGGTTGGCACCAATGAGGCTGACGCGGCAGAGATTCGCTTCCATCAACTCCGCGCCGATGAGTATAGCGTTGTTAAGTTTAGCCTGTTCGAGATTAGTCTGATTTAGCTGTGCTTTTTGAAGATTTGCTCCACTTAAGTCGGCTCCCGCCAAATCTGCCCAATTTAAGTCGGTTTCTTGGAGAGTTGCCAAGCGCAGATCCACTTTGCTGAACGTTGCTCGACTCAAGATGGCTCGATCAAAATTAGCATTGTGCAGTGTGGCGCTGTGTAGGTTAGCCTGATGCAGACAGGCACCGCTGAAATTAGCGTGGTTTAAATTCGACCAACTGAGGTTTGCGCCAGTCAGGTTGGCACCAGTCAAGTTAATGTTCCGCAGATTCGCACCCGTCAGACTTGCCCCACTGAGGTCAACATGGGCAAAATCACGTTCTCCTTGTTGATATCGGTCGAGAAAGTTCTGTACTTGCATGGAGAACCTTCTTGGGTTGCAAGTTACAGGTTAACAGGTTGAAGGCCAGGAAAGGGTTGTAGGTTAACAGGTTAAAGGTTAAACGATGAGTCTGAACCCATCTCCCCCTCATTCATCAAGACAGCCATCCACGCGCCGAGAGCGCACAAAGAAGTCATGAAAATCTCTCTCCCCCTCTTCCCCTCCCCCATCTCCCTCTCATTTTCAAGCTAGGTCTATTGCATCAAGGCAGCCACTGGGGATGGAAACCCGGTAACAACTGCTCAGGTTGCAACTGAGTTGGGGTAGTTGAGGGTGTGGAATTAGCTAAAGGCAGCAGCCAAAGAAGACCAGTAGCGATCGCTTGCCCTTCATTTGTCCTCAACGTATCAGTCGCTAACGGGGGTCTGGTGGCTAACTGATCGAAGAGTAATGCTAGACCATCTGGGGACAAACTCATTTGAATATCCCGTTGATTGGGTAAAACCACTAACGGCTTCACGGGTGGCAGTTGGCTTCCAGGGGAAGCCTTGAGGTCAATTGCTGCCAGAAATGGTTCTTCCTGATATTCGTCCCCCTTAATCAGTTGGGTTAGTAGGCAGTAGAGAGTGTCCTTGGTAGGCGTGAAATCACAGCTGAGAACCGAACCCGTTGTGCGTAGCAGTTCTTTCTGAACGCCTTGGTTGGTCACCAAAAAGAGCGATCGCGTTGGGTTATTAGGGTCGTCAGTATTAAATTTCAGCATCGCCGCCGCCGAACCATCGCTGGTAAAGTTGAGAACTTGTCCAAACTTGGGGAGAAAATCCAATGGCTTGGCCCCTGGTTTTAACGGCACAATCGCCACGCCTTGTCCCTGAAGGAGCGCCAGAGCAGCACTGTCAGGGGTAAACAAAAAGTCCCCTCCTGTGTTTCCCAATGGTCGTGGCTTGGCGTCAGACTGTAGTATCCACGGTCCCGAATCAGCGGGATTACGTCGGTTGAGTCGCTGGACAGCGATCGTCTTACCATCAGCAGACAGGTCAAACTGCAAATTTTGGTACTCTTTGCTGTCCAAAACTAAAGTAACCCTGCCAAATGGTTCCGGGGACGCCTGGGGTTGCTCAGGGGATTTCACCGCTATTCCCGTTGTCACAGTGTACAACTGTTGCATAAGCAAGCCCTTCTCCTGGCTCTTGCGCTCACTGGCCGAAAATAAAATCCGGTCACCACCTGGGTAAGGCTTAAAGTCCATGACTACTAAATCTTTTGGCGTCAGGACAGTTTTTTGCCCAGTCGTGAGGTTGTAGAGAATTAATCGTCCTTGCTCCTCTGCATTAATACCCACATAGGCAAAAGCGCGATCGCGTGTGCGGAAGGAAGCAGTAAATGGTTTAACCGGAGTTCCCGTGCTCTTATTGCCGGGAAACTGGTCTTTTGCCCCCTGTAGCTGCACTTGATATTTATTGCCATAAGGTGCAGGGAAGAGAGTGGTATAAGCCATCCGACGCCCCGCCCAGCTAAATTTTCCGGGGATAGGTGGATTTATTTGTAGATTCCTTTCCACACTGGCGTGATCCATTGGTCGGCTAAAAGTTAGGGTAAACGCCGTATCCTCTGCACCAACTTGTTTGTCTTGCCAACTGAAATCGCGCACACGAGGCGCTGTTCGATCGCCACTCCACAGCAATATTCCAATCAGCAGGCTCAGTGCTAACATTACTCCCAAAGCCAGACGGTCAATGGGTTGAAGGAATTTTTTAGGCTTTACGGTTTTCCCCGACATTTTAGATATCAAATTATCAATCAAATTAGAGGAACTATTACTATCGCAAGATGTCTCTTGGCAACCCTATTTATTATTTTTATAGAGTATTACCTGGCTTCACGGATTCTTTACAGAAGACGTAGATTGATTTACAAAATTCCGTAATACACTATTAGATAGAATAGCCCTTTCAATACCTTTACAAACCTTTATATTTGGTTAATAATATCTAGGAGTAGATATAACTAGGACTCAAGACTAGGTAGTGTCCCTGCGGCAAAAACTGTGAAAGTGTTCCGCTGTGGGGATACTAGTGTTTTTTGTAATACTAAACGTTCTACAGCTTCTTACTTTGGGTGTACTTTTATATATTTATATTTATTTAAGGTTAATAGGTGGATAGATATAGCTAGCTTATCGCATCTCTTTTTGGATCGGAATTACTTATATGAATTCAATGGCAAGCCAGCAAGCCAGTTATAGCCCATTAGACGCCTATCAACAGGAAAAGTTCGCTACAGGCGGCGCACTTAGGTTATGTGAGCGTGCCCTGGCAGCCACAAGCTGTGGTATTGTCATCAGCGAGGCTCGTTCTCCTGATAATCCCATCATTTACTGCAATTTGGCTTTCCTTGAAATCACAGGCTACTCCCGTCAGGAAGTTATCGGGAGAAACTGCCGATTTTTACAAGGGTCGGATACTGATCCAAAGGCTATAGAAGAAATTCGGCAGGCGATACGGACAGGGCAAGAAGCAAGGGTGGTCTTAAAGAATTATCGGAAAGATGGCACACCTTTCTGGAATAGTGTAGCGATTTCGCCGATACGAGATGCGTCGGGGGAAGTTACGCACTTTATCAGCGTTCAGACAGATATCACGCAGCGCAAGCAAGCAGAAGCAATCCTGCGCAAAAGTGAACACTTATACCGCACTCTAGCCAAAAACTTTCCTAATGGGGCGGTGCTGCTGTTTGACCGAGATCTGCGCTACTTAATCGCGGAAGGAGTCGAGTTAGCTACCACAGGACTTTCTAAAGAGTCAGTGGAAGGGAAGACGCTACGAGATTGCTTTTCTAGGGAGGTTTGTGAAGCCTTTGAGCCAGCGTATAGAGCCGCGTTGGCAGGAGAAACAAGGATTTTTGAGTTTCCTTATCGCGATCGCTGCTACTCAGTCCATACCGTGCCAGTTCCCAACGACGAAGGGGAAATCTTCGCCGGTCTGGCAATGGTTCAAAATATTACCTCCCAAAAGCTTGGCGAAAAAGCTCTACAACGTAGTAAGGCTTTATTGAAAGCGCAACAAGAAGCCAACCTCGACGGAGTACTAGTGATTGATGAAAAAGGAGCAGTTGCCAGCTACAATCAGCGGTTCTGCGAAATATGGCAAATCCCTGAGAACCTGATGCACTCAGGAGATGAAAAAACAATACTCAACTTTATGCTACCTTTCATCGCTGAACCGCTACGGGTTTTCAGTCAGATAGAGTATTTAGAGGAGAATCCCAGTCTTATTAGCCGCGATGAAATTCCCCTGCATAACGGCTCAGTGTTTGAGCGTTACTCAGCGCCAGTGACATCACCCGATGGCGACTTCTACGGCAGAATTTGGTCTTTCCGCGACATCACAGAGCGAAAGCAGACTGAAGAGAGATTAAGGCAGCAAGCGATAAGAGAGAAGCTGCTGGCAGGGATGAATCAGCGCATCCGCCAGACTTTGAACCTTGATGCCGTTCTCAGCACCGCTGTAGAGGAAGTACGACAATTTCTCGCTTGCGATCGCGTAATTATCTACCGCTTTAACCCAGATTGGAGTGGAACGATAGACGTGGAGTCAGTCGGTCAGAGGTGGACACCGGCTCTGGGAACACAGATTGAGGATACCTGTTTTAAAAAAGATAAAGCCCTTTTCTATCAACAAGGCAATATTCGAGCCATTGACGATATCTACGACGCCAACCTGTCTCAGTGTCACATTGAATTACTAGAGCAGTTTCAGGTACGCGCTAATCTGGTGGTTCCTATCCTGCAAGGGGAGAAGCTCTGGGGACTACTGATTGCCTATCAATGCTCTGGGACTAGGCAATGGAAGGAATCATCAATAGAATTGCTCAGACAGTTGAGCGTACAGTTAGGAATTGCAATTCAGCAAGCAGCACTCTTCCAGCAGGTAGCCGATGAACTCACAGAGCGAAAAGCAGCTGAGGCTGCATTGCGACACTCAGAAGCTAACCTAAAAAAGCAAGCGAGCCAGCTTTCAAAAGCTCTCTACGAACTCAAACAAACTCAAATCCAGCTGATTCAGACCGAAAAAATGTCAAGCTTAGGACAGTTAGTTGCCGGTGTTGCCCATGAAATTAATAACCCAGTTACCTTCATCTACGGCAACATTGCCCATGCTGATAGATACGCTCATGATCTGCTGGAATTAGTGCAACTTTATACCAGATACTATCCCCAAGCTGTACCAGAAATTGAAAACCTAATTCAGGACATTGACTTCGATTTCTTGGTGGAAGATTTTCCAAAATTGCTCAGTTCAATGGATATGGGGGTGACCCGCATTCGCCAAATTATCGTTAGTTTAAAAAATTTCTCACGGTTGGATGAAGCGGAGCGTAAATCGGTAGATATTCATGAGGGTCTTGAGAATACACTCTTGATTTTGCAGCACCGCTTGAAGCCTGAAGCGGCTAACATTCAAATCGTCAAAGAGTATGGTAGTCTGCCGCCAGTAGAGTGCTACCCTGGTCAGCTAAACCAAGTATTTATGAATCTCCTCAATAACGCAATTGATGCCCTAGAAAAATCTACTTCATCGCGGATATCCGATCGCGTCGCCATTTTCAATCCTGAGCGAGTACTGTCGAATCAGAACATCATTAAAATTTCAACTGAAGTTATAGACCGTTCATCAGCATTAGCGTCTAACTCAGGCTCAATTCCAAGCTCTCAAAGTGTCATAATTCGGATTGCTGACAATGGTTATGGTATTCCTGATGAGGAAAAAAAACGGATTTTTGATCCCTTCTTCACAACAAAGCCTGTAGGAAAAGGAACAGGTTTGGGGTTGTCAATCAGCTATCAAATTGTTGTTGAAAAACATGGAGGGCAGCTGCAATGTTTCTCAGAACTAGGAAAAGGTACAGAATTTGTTGTAGAAATTCCACTCAAACCCTCCCAAGACCAAATCGACATAAACACAGTAGTCTCGGAGCAAGTGACGTATAGTAGAGCTGAATAGCTCTTGCTGAACTCAAGGGTGTTAGAGGTGGTACACAGACGCTCAGTCTTCAGGTTGAACGCCTATAACTAGATGAACCATAGCTTAGACACCAGATTGCATAGGCGCAATTGAATGAGATATACCTTCAAAGAACTGAGATTGAGAGGCTGAAGATGAAGTCGTCGATTCTTTAATAACTATATAGGCGTTTAAACTGGTGCGTCGGACTCTAAGCTAAAAACCCATATTGACGAAAACCGACCCCTAAACACTCGCGAGTGAAAACTATGCTGCCCAAAACATCTACTCAAGCATTAGTAAAGCAATTCTCCAAAACTCAAAGAATCGCCGATATGCAAAGAGAAAGTGATGAATATGCCAGCTCAAATAGCTCTTGTCGTGGGTTAGTATCGCAAAAGAGTTTGAGGAGTGAGATTGTACTGGGTAGTGAACAAGTGTTGCGTACATGCACCGTTGACTCGCCAGCAATTCTGTACAGCATTGATAGCGATGGCATATTTACCTTATTGGAACGAAAGGGACTGGAAGCTCTTGGACTGGAAGTGGGTGAGATAGTGGGTAAGTCAATCTATGAGGTGTTTGGCGACTATCCTGAGATATTGGTAAATATCTGCCGTGCCTTAACTGGCGAAGAAACGACCTGGACAGGAAAACTTAACAACTGTGTTTATGAAAACCGAACAATACCGCTGCGTGGAGCAGCGGGTGAAGTTGTTAGTCTCGTTGGAATAGTGACCGATGTTACCAGGAAAATGCAGGCTGAGGAACAGCTACGGCTTCTAGCGGCGGCGGTTGAACACGCTGAAGATTCGATTGTGATCACCTCCCCAGAAACAACGTTTCCTGGGCCCGAAATTGTTTTTGTCAATAAAGCATTTACCAAAATGACGGGATATAAACCTGAGGAGGTGCTGGGTCAATCACCACGATTTCTGCAAGGTGCGAAAACAGACCGTGCGGTTCTAGATCGATTGCTTCAAAACCTGCGAGAGGGAGCAACGTTTTACGGGGAGGCAATTAACTACCGTAAAGACGGTACAGAATTTTACAATGAGTGGCATGTTGAACCGATTCGGGATTCAAGGGGTCAGATTACTCATTACCTGGCGATTCAACGAGATGTTTCGCAGCGTAAGCAAGCGGAGGCGCAATCACGTTACGAGACTTTTCACGACGTCCTAACAAGCTTGCCTAACCGAGCTTTTTTTTTAACCCAGCTACGCACTTGCATTGAACGTTCCCAATACTGCCAGAATTACTTATTTGCGGTGCTGTTTTTAGATCTCGATCGCTTTAAGGTGATTAACGATAGTCTCGGTCACCAGGCTGGAGACAAAATGCTGGTAGCGATCGCTAATCGACTACAAGCCTCTGTGCGACCCGGTGATACTGTGGCGCGTGTCGGCGGCGATGAATTTGCCATCCTGCTGAAAGACTTAACAGATATTGGTCACGTCTCAAGCATCGCCAATCAGCTGCAAACAGAACTGCAACAACCTCTACAGTTAGCAGGACAGGAAGTGTTGACCACCGCCAGCATCGGCATTGCTGTAAGTATGCTGTGGTACGACTACCCAGAGGACATCCTACGAGATGCTGACATTGCCATGTACCGGGCAAAGGCACAGGGCAAGGCGCGTTGTGTTGTCTTCAACAAAACTATGCACCGACACGCGGTGAACCGCTTACAGTTGGAGACAGACCTGCGACGAGCCATTTCTCGGCAGGAACTGCGGCTATACTACCAGCCGATTGTTTCCCTTGCTACAGGTCAAATCAGTGGGTTTGAGGCGCTGGTGCGCTGGCAGCACCCCACTCGCGGTCTAGTTTCCCCAGCTGAGTTCATTCCAGTTGCGGAAGAAACAGGACTAATTCTCCCGATTGGTGAGTGGGTGCTACGT
>DATNPI010000614.1:0-12122 GCA_036703325.1 Coleofasciculaceae cyanobacterium | reverse complement strand
TTGATATCCGCCTGCTCCAAACCTAGATGTTTCGGAACTTTATCACCCGCCCATATCATTACGCTGGTAGCCAGCGAGTACTTCAGAAAAGTCCGCCGATCCATAGTTGCCCCTTATTACCCTTAGTTGCTTAACACTCAGGCAAGGAACAGTCCCGCCTACCTTTGCACTTTGACATTTTCACACTGACATCCTTATTTCAAGCCCCTAGATTGATCTATAGGATTGTTTCATACTTCATCCTTCATACTTCATCCTTCATACTTCATACTTCATACTTCATACTTCATCCTTCATACTTCATCCTTCATACTTCATCCTTCATCCTTCATACTTCATCCTTCATCCTTCATACTTCATACTTCATCCTTCATCCTTCATCCTTCATACTTCATACTTCATACTTCATTTGTCCCATCGGTAACAATAATGTATTCTCGATTTCCTGTCGCACCGTCGGTGTAAGTTGACAATTGCTATTGAGGCAATCCACTAACAACTTATTCGCATTACCATACTGCTCTAACAGCTGTTGCAATGCCTCGCTAAAATGCCATTCATGACCGATGTTGCGATACTGAATCATCAGGTCTCTTAATTGCAATGGCCAGGCTTGACCATTCAGTTGCCACCATTGCTTTACGCTTTCTCGGTCTTCATCTGAGTTAGGCAACTGGTTCTTTAATTGCCTGAGTGAGTCACCTATCGGTTCACTCCTTGTTAGGTGGTCAAGGTCAAGGGCAAGACGAAGGGCTGTAAGTCGGTCATAGATTAATTCTGGGGTTAGAGCCAGAGCAACGCCTAGAGCATAAGCCAAAGCCAAATCTAGGGCGAGTTCACCCCCCTGCTCACCCGCAAGCTTATGATCAATTGCCAGGGATAAAGCTTGGTCACGGGCAAGTCGGTGGTCAGGAGGAAGAGCAAGCGTCAAGTAAAAAGCGCGGACAGCCGCTGGCTTGTAGGGTGACTTGACGGCAAGGGATTTCTGTCTTACCCAACGGAGGAACGGTTGCAACGTCTCATCTGAAGCAACGGTATCTGGATTGAGTTTTGCTGCTGATGCTCCTAACATCACTAGCGATGCTTCCTCTGAAGTCGCAATACTGGCGCGATCGCTATTTTCATTCCCGTGGGGCTGTATGCTAACGCGCCTCGAACTCCCTACCCCTGAGCCATTGAGGGATAGTGGAGCAGAAACTAACGCATCGACTTGTTGCTTTATTAGCTGCAACAGTCTATCCGCATCCGGCAACATCTGTGCTGTCAGTAAAAACACCTCTCGCCAACGTTTCTCGGTTAGGTGTCCTGCTAGTTGTTGCAACGATGCCTCAGAGCCAGCAACAATTGCTCTTGCCGTAAAATACTCTTGAAACGTTAGATGAGAAAAAGAGTAAATCCGCCGTGCGCGTTCCACCAACAATCCATGCTGCGCCTCGATAGATTTAAGGACAGCGGCGCTATCCTGCTCCAGAGTAGCTGGGTCAGACTGAGTACTTGGTAATGTACGTAAATAGTCTGCAATCAGCAGCTGGAGCGTGTTTTCTTCAAAGAAATAATCCCCTTGCTCAAAGGTAATCGCGGCTAACTGACTAAGCAGTTGCAGCTTGTGGGGCAAAGCCAAATTGCGATAAATGTCATCTCGCCTGATGCCTCTAGCTTCATCCCAGCGAATCAACAGCAGGTCAAGTCCTTGCTTGTAAAGGTCAGAGCGCTTGGCAGGGAATTCAGCCTTGGCCTGGAACACTAAGCAGGTAAGGTTGAGCAAAACTGGTGTTGCCGCTAGTTCTCTGATAGGCTGATTTTCCGGAAGCTCCATCTGCTCTAAAAACAGAGACGCTTTTTTCAACCCTGATTCTGGTGAATTCCTGGCAACTGCTACAAACCACTTTTTCGCAAAGGTTTCGATTTGTGCTGGTTTGAAGTCGGCAATCTCAACCTCGGTAAATCCTCGAAACCTGTACTCTTGAGCAGCAATCCGGCAAGTGATAATTAGCTGATTTTTGTAGTATTTGTCAGAAAACTTGCGAATTTGTTTGATGACTTCATCACTGACTGCCTCTGGCACTTCATCCAAGCCATCCAGCAACATCAAGACACTGCCATGATTGAGTAGGGTTTCGACCTCTGGCTGCGAGGCTCCTGAGCGGGAAAACTCTTGATTGATGTAGTCTAATATACTGAAATTCCCTTCATCCTGGGCATCCTCAGCAAAGTTTTTCAGTCGAATAAAAACTGGGACACGATTCGCTTGAAAATGCCCCTGGTTGCACTGAACGGCAAGATATTGCAAAAAGGTGGTTTTACCGGCTCCGGGTTTACCCAGCACCATCAACTTGGCATATCGCTCAACGGCTTTGAGACCTGGAACTTGTTCTTGACGGACTTTGCCTAAGCCTAAGCGATCAAATTCTTCAGCTTTGAATCCTTGCAAATCAGAAATTTCTAACCATCGTTGGCTGGTGATTTCTTCGAGGATATTGACCTCAACATAGAGGTCATCCAGACCTACTGGTCGCGCAATATCTAAGAGGTGCAGAGTCCCGCACTGGTCTTGGATTTTTTCGTAACGCTGTTGTCGCGTTTTTGCCACTAGAGTGTCAATATCACTCGTAGTGTCTTGAACTGTCTCCTCGCCTACAGTTGGGGTAATTTGTGGGGGAAGTGCGATATCTTCGGGTTCTAGATCTAACCGAAAGCAGATTTCGGTAAAGACGGTGCGATCTATTGGTTTACCAGAAAAAAATTTCCAAATCGGCTGGCGAGTTTCTAAACCTACTTCACAAGCAAGGTATTCCTGCGTCCATCCCTTGAGCAGGAAAGCCTGTTTAGCTTTTTTGATGCCTTCTGATGATGCCTGGAGCGATCGCCTTGCCATAGCTTAATCCTGAAACCTTTTTCTATTGTGCGTGCGATTTACCGACAACGTATACATAAAGTCAAACAGTAACGCTAACGCGATCGCATACATCCGGTTTGCATACTGAACTAATCTAAGAAACCTTCAAGCGCTACTTATCTTATTTTGATACAGATAGCATTGTTGAACAGGAACGTCGGGGACACCTTCAAGGATTGCGACTCAACAGTGGGACAAAGGTAACATCAGCGCCAGTTGTGTCAATCCAACATTGCTCAGGGGCATCGACTAATTGCACAACTATCAAAGAAAGGCTGGTTAAGTCAATGCTTCATGTTTGTCTACAGCAATCCTGGCCTCAGGATAAACCGATTGCCAAAATTGTTTTTCCTCAAATCTTACCCAGCCACCTTGGGAATTTAGTGACACTTTGGGTCATGTTACCCAAACAGGAGATTCAGCCTCATCTGTTTAGCAAGCCCTACAAGCAATTTCTCTTTACTGAGTCGCCTTACCCCATGTTGCTATGGATTACAGCGCTTCACACCCAAGAACATGATTCTCGGTGGCTTCCCTGCTATCTAGATTTGAAGGACCCAACCAGTCAGGAGATTGCTCGACGTTTGGCAGAGACAGGCTACTATCGGCTACTGTTATTTTCGACTGAGGAACCGGAACGCTGCACCCAGGTAATGACGGTAACCCTTAGTCCTGAGCAATGCCAAAGCTTGCAAGAATGGGCAAAGACTAGTCAGACATTAGGGTCAATGGCTCGACCTAGCGAGAGCAGACGCCTGCTAAAAACTGAGTTTGAGAAACTCAAATCCCAGTTGCAAGTAAAGGTAGATTTTAACAATCTCGCTCTTTCCTTAGCTCTTTGATGAGCGATTTCCGTGAGAGCTAGTACACTTCGCACTCATCCACTAAACGGTTCTCTATTGCATACACCAGAGCCTAGAGCGCGGGTTGGGTAATCATATTTCGGTGGTTTTAGGCAGGCCACGATTAGCGTCTATTGCGGCTGCCCCCCACTTTTTTAGAAATACTGTTTTCTTGTGGAAAGGTCAAAAAATCTACCTTGCTTTGCGCTGCGATCGCTTCTTGCACAATCGGCGTATTCCCTTGGTTGAGAGATTTATTGTTAGTGCTGCCTTTGAGTTTTGAAATAGTATCGCCGCGAGGATTGATTAATCCACTAACCCACCAAGTTCCCGCATAGAAAACTCCAAAAGCAACAACGCTGAGGATGAGGGATAAGGTGAAAGGATTGATAGAGGAGGAGCTAAAAGGCATGGAAATCTGCTCTTTTTGTGTCAAGTACTCCGTGGAGGAGGCAGCAATTGACGCTGCGCCTATACCGACACCAACGCATTGAATTGTATCTTGGAGTTGGCGATCGCGTTCCTTTTCCTCCTTCTGACGCACCTGCGCTTGTTCCTCAGCCGAAATCTCCACAATCCCCCGAATCGTCTCAATTGTCTGCTGGAATAGTTCTTGAGCTGGGGTGAGGTAGCGCAAGTCTACTTGAATCTGAGCTTGGAACTGCTTGCTGCTGACGTGGAGTAAGTTCTGTAAAAACCCCAAATCGTCTTTTTGAATGCACAGAGATTCAATTTTGTCAAGGAAGTAATGATAATTCTGGGTGTTGGTGGCGATCGCATTTTGATGGTCTTCGATGTCGCGCAGGATTACACCATACTCAAGCACCATTAATGGCGTCTGTTTCAGCCATTGCTTCAGTTCTTCTAGTGGCTGTTCCGGTAGGGTTGCCAACGTGTTAATATTCTCTTCCAACTCGCTGTAGATTTCCCGTGCGGTGCGATCGCACAAGCGAGATTGGTGATAGGCGTAGAGGATTTTGCTGCGACAACACAATAGATTCAGCAGAGCGTGATAAACCTCGCTTTGCCCAATACGCTTCAAAGTTTCAGGGTGAGAATCTAACCACACCAGAAGGTGACGCCGTTCGGTAGGGTTCTCTTTGTAGTTGTCGTACTCAAAAATCGGACTACCGAAGAGTTGCCCAACAGCTGAGGGGTGGATTCGAGACGATAAATTTTGCCTATCTATATCTTCCCCTAGGAAAGCCGCTACACACCTATTCGCAAAGTCTGGATAGGCGGACGTTGGAACATTAACTGGCTTGGCAAACAACAACAGCGTCTGTCCAAGGGAGCCTTTGATAAAGTCAGAAGGATTCAGCAGGCGCAGTTGGGGAATGTCTACGGGGTTGCGGTAGCGTAGCGTCAGGTCAACGGCATAGCTGTCATGAATTCGCAGGGGATAAACTTCACCCAACAGAAGAACATTTTTTAGAGACGGGAGATGTCGCGTCTCTATATGAAAACGTAGATGACGGGCTTTGTTAGAGGTAGACTCTTTCCTTACCAATTCCAGCCACTCATCGAGATATGGCTTCTCTACCTCTGTAGCTTCTTTATCCTCGTTGGTTGGATTGTAGTGGTATTGACGGTCTATCGCGTCGTAAGTGTAGCTGCGGAGTTCTTGTTTGAGAGATTTGAGGATAACGATGTCGTGCTGTTCGCCAAATGCAACACACTGCTCCCACAGGTGATTGGCATTGTCCATCACCTGTTGGGTGCCTTTGGTAATGTCGTTGCGGAGATGGAAGGCATAGAGGGTGATGCTAGGAGCTTCTACTCTCCAAGCTGTAGGCGTCTCGTTCATTGGCGGCTTGAGGCTGACTGCTTTTGGACGGGTTTGGGGAAGCTATCCCGCAGCTTGTTTTTTAATAGTGTTTTGTAATCTTCAGGTCGAGGAGAAGGAACAGACTCAGCTGACCCTCGTTGACCCAGTTCACCCTCTAGAGCTTCCCAAATATCCGGTCGAGCTTTAAACCAAGTTTTGATCGATGAAGCTATAGCTCCTCGTTTGCGAAGTTTATTCTCTAGAGCGTCACTAATGTCCGGTCGAGCTTGGCACCAAGTTTTGATTGATGAAGCGATCGCGTTAACGTTATCGTTGGGCAGGTTATAAATTAGCTCATCAAGGGCTGAACCGTAATCAGGCGTAAATACGAAACGATCAGATAACAGGTCAGCAAAGGTTTCTACAAGAATTTCAGGCGGAGCGGTTTCCAGTGTGAATGGCATTGTGAACCTCCCGGAGCAAGACGCTTATATTTAATTCCAAAGGAGATTGTGTTCGTCAGGACAATGTCTCGTTACCTAGCAGCCGAGACCATACTTGAGTATCCTTACTGCTACCTGCTTTTGGGCGATCGCTTTTACCTTGCGCTTGAATATGTGCGTGAAGCGATCGCGCACATCGAATCGCTCAAACTAAGAATGCGGAGGAAATGCGTAGGCTCTCGCCTTGCCGTAGGCATCGCCATAATTAAATTAACCCTGTTGGCAATAACATTACCGATGGAAACTCTGACGCTGAATGTACCCCCCACCGTAGGTCTGACAGACGAGCAGTTTTATCAGCTGTGTGTAGCCAACGAACAATGGCAGTTTGAGCTAACAGCTGAAGGAGAACTGATAATCATGCCCCCCACTGGCGGCGAAAGTGGTATCAGCAATGCTGGTCTGACAGCTAAACTTTACAATTGGAATGAGCAAACTCAGCTAGGAAAAGTCTTCGACTCCTCCACTGAGTTCCGATTACCCAGTGGTGCCAAGCGTTCCCCTGATGTCTCCTGGGTGATACGAGATCGATGGGAAGCCTTACCCCGTGAAGATAGGAAGCGCTTTCCTCCCCTCTGCCCAGACTTCGTGGTCGAACTCCGCTCTGAAACTGATTCCCTGGAACAATTGCGGTCAAAAATGCGGGAGTACCTCGCCAATGGCATCTGCTTGGGCTGGTTGATTGACCCCCAAACGCCGTTAGTTGAAATCTATCGACCTTCTGTTGATGTAGAAACTATCAATTTCTCCTTTGACGAACCGCCCACACTTTCTGGCGAAGACGTGCTGCCTGAGTTTGTCCTCGATCTAACCCCTATCTTAAATCCTTGAATCTTTTAGGAAAAAACGCGAAATCCCCCCGCTGTACTGTGGACAGCGACGGGATGGATAGCGGCTTTAGACTTTTGGAAAAGCTACAGTTGCTTCAACTTCTACGCCTGCGCCTTTTGCCAAAAGCTAGTGACCCCTGCCAAGGTTTCTTATGGGATTTCCGTCCATTTCGTGAAACTTTTGCAGGCATAGATTGACTATTGGCAAGAATATAAGCCAAAGCCATGCTTCCGACAATAAGAAGAATGATAACGGTTTGTGTGTCCATAGTTTTGGTGATGGTAGATGAACTATTTTCCGCTCAGTAAATTCTGTTTCCTAGCAGTGCTGAATGTAGCGATTAATTCAGTCTGCATTATCAAGGGAGGAGATGAAGAATACTCCCACGAATCAAAACATCTAGGCGCACTTGGTTCGAATTTGAACAGTAGGGTTCCTTAGCGTCTATTGCTGATTCTTTTACCAATCCGCTAAATACCTGCTACAGATAAACTCTGGTTTCTTGCTAATAGCTACTGGAAGTAAGGTTAATGGAAAAAAGGCAATTAGCAATCTTTCCGCAATCAATGTGTAGCACGTTTAGAGTAAACTGGTTTTTCGTTTCACCAATGACTGAATAAAAGATAGGGATATGGTGAAGGACATGGACAACTAGCTATTAGCGCAATTCGTCAATAAAAAAGGCGGCTTGATAGGAACGCTCAAGAGAATGCTCCACAACATTTACAATTTCCAGGAACACATTGAGGTTCGATCGAACGGCATACTCAAAGCTGATTTCTAGCTCCGGGTTACCATCAACAGTTATTCCCGTACTGGGATGCTTTTGTGTCAGGAACATGGTGGATTTCACCTAAGGTTACTTTTCCTGCTGACTACACCAGAAGTTAGATTATTATAATCGTCTCCTCAAGGTCGAGGGCAGGTACAACGAAGCGAACGGTTACCAACCAAGGACACTGACGAGTTCACGCAAATTAGTTGAAAATGCTGACTCTTCAGTCTCCTCTCAATGCCGACGAAGTTAGCTGACGGGCTAGGACTGAGAGATGTCCTTCTCTTTACTTCTCCTAACTATGTAGAGAGAAAGTCTGAGATTTGCCCCAATATTTGGTTCCTCCGCTCCAGTGATTCACTTTACAGTTTTTGTAGGTTAAATACTGGATTAGGCTGACTTACTGATTTTGATTGTTGTAATCGTAACACATAGCGTAATCGGTGCAAAATCTTTCCTGAGATATAGATGCGATCGCTGTTAATCTCTTATTGCTCTGATTCCGCCTTCTTCTCCAGTGGCAAGAACTCTTTGGTATCGGGTGAGTATACCCAAGCAATTCCCTCCGGGTCTCGACTTTGACTCCATTCTGAGAAGTCTGGGTCAGATTTGCGCTTACCAACTGTGCTGGAATGAACGTCAAGCCGCTTGGCGAGTTCAGCTTGGATGAGAACTTTAGAAGCTTCCGGTTCTTTATCAGGTGAATCTACCCACAAGTCTTCTTTTTCGCCCAGCGATTCCGTCTGTTCTTGCTTCGGTTGTGGCAGTGGTTTGAGATCTGCCTCTACCTCATCTGTCGAGAACGTACTCTCGGAGGGCTGAGGTTCTTTGTCAGTTGAAGGTTCCAGTGGTTCCGGAAGGTCACTACTAGAGGATTCGCCAACAGAGTGTATCGGCTCCGTTTGTGTCAGTGGTTCCACAAGCTGTGGGGCTTGACTGGCAAAAGCTTCACTTTCTAGCTCAAGCGGCGGTTCACTCTCTTCAAAGATGCTACCGAGAGCGCTAGCCGTCAGAAAGTAATATACAGTGCCTTTGTCTTCATGGTCGCGACACTGGGCACCAAATTCTTCAGCCTTTTTATCCAAGTACCACTTTGCGGCTGAACCCGATAGGTTTGCCTTCAGTGACAAATCTAGTGCCGTCAGACAACCTTGGTTTTCTTTAATCAGCTGATTGAAGTAGGGGTTAACTTGCTTGCTCCACTGCTTCCATTGATATTGCTGCCAAACACTCCAACTAATGCTGATTATGAACAGCGCTAGCAGCACAGGCCAAACCTTGAACAGCAGGACAATCAAAACCGCAAATGGCAGTATGAGAATGAGAAGGCTAGTGGCACTGCGATCGATTACTTTTCCGGTCATATCCCTGCTTGCGAATTTACTTCATGGCAAACCATCTTAATGATTGCAAAGATCGTGGTCGATAATTTGTTATGGGTCATGAGATTGGAGAAAAGCGATCCCTCTACTGACACCCCAGAATCGGCTCTCGTCAGCAACCACAGTTCAAGTAGTTTGGTGACAAGTAGTTGATTTCAACAGTTTACGCGGGTTCGGCACTCAGGTGGGTAAGCGCAAGGCGTTTAAACATTGCTTCACGCGCCTGCATTGCTAAAGTATCATCTAGTGGCTCTAAAGACACAATTGTTTGATATTTTTGAACCAGCGCCGTCTGGATGAGCCAATCCGCAAGGAAGGGATTCTTAGGTAACAGGGGGCCGTGGGAATAGGTAGCGATCGCATTCCGATAAAACGCCCCCTCTGTGCCGTCTTTCCCATTGTTACCGTAACCTTTCACAATGCGACCCAGTGGTTTTACTTTTCCTAAAAAAGTACGACCACCGTGATTCTCAAAGCCAATCACCAGTGGCTTGGTTCCTAGGCTAGCTTCTAACTCTTGCGCTAAGGGTGATGCCGTCAGCTCAAACACGATATTGCCAATGCAACGATGGGCATCTAGGCCAGGATGCTTGCTGGTAAAATCAAACAAACCCAATCCCTTAATCCGCTGTCCTAGTGCTGGTTCATAGTAGTGACCAAGCAGTTGAGGTGCGCCACAGGTAAAAACTCCCGGTGTCCCCGCCTCAATTTTCCCCCGCAGCGTCTCGGCTTTGATGCCCCGTAAGTCTCGCATGACGATTTCCTGCTGCCTGTCTTGAGCACCACCGCCCATGAAGACATCAATATTTTGCCATTGGGCAACGGGGGTTTGCGGCTCAAGACGCACCAGTTGGACCCTAATTCCTCGCCATTGAGCGCGTTGTTGTAAGCAAATGACATTACCGCGATCACCGTAGGTACTCATCAGGCTTGGGTAAAGCCAGCCAATTGTCAAGTTCATTTGTTCAGGTTTCATAGCTTTTGGACGGCTAGAGGTGAAACCGTAGATACGTACTGATTCATTGAATAATTATCTCAGGACTTACGCACTCGCCCCCCTCTCCCGCTCTATTTTCAGAGTTAGAGAATCTTACGACCTGTCAGGAATTCTCGCACGTCCAACATGGCGGAGTAGGTGGGTAAAATATATAGCGTTTCATTGGCTGGGGTGTGTTCCAAAGCGGTGGCGATCGCTTCAGGCAAATCTTCTTTAACGATTAAATTAAAGTTATTATCTCGATCAATCTGGCTATAGCGTAGACGCAAAGCCAGGTCATAAACGCGATCGCCGCTGACTACGACTGTTCCCCCCGACATCACCAGCTTCTCAGTATCAACATCCCAAATCCAGGAAACATCCGTACCATCTGGCGTCCGATCATTCAGCACCAGCAGTATTGTCGATGAGCCAGCAGTTTTTTGTAGTTCATTCACTGCCCGGATGGTTTCATTCATTCCTACAGGATTTTTCGATAACAGAATCCGCACATGCTTACCACCAACCTCCAATTCCTCAGCACGTCCAAAGGGAGCTCGGAAATTTTTAATGGTGTCGTAGATGGTATCCGTGTCAATTCCGAGCTGAGTCGCCACTAACCCAGCAGCCAAAGTGTTGTATTTGTTGTAGCAACCAATGAGAATCTGGGGCCATGTCCGGCTATCGATAGCTGGCTGGCTTTTGCTAAAGCCACATTTGCGACAGCTATAGTCTCCCAAATGGGAGAGGTAGACTCCCTTATAGTCCAGCTGATATCCGCACTTGGGGCAGTAAATCGAGTCTACGGCGTGAGGAATTTCATCCAGATAGGCATCGGGTTCACTCAGACCAAAGAATAAGACTTTTTGTGGTAACTGCTGACCAAGGTAGGAAAGAGTCGGGTCATCAGCGTTCAAAATCACTACAGTTTCAGTAGGCAGAGGTGCGTTAGCCGAGCGCTGCGCCAAAGCGCAGAGCGCACTCTTCCACGTCCGGCTAATTGTATCGACTTCCCCATACCGATCTAGCTGGTCACGAAACAGATTTAAACCTACGATGAACTGAGGCTGACAAGAGCGCAATACTAACGGCAGTATATTCTCATCCACCTCCAAAATTGCGTAGTCAGCATCCAGCTGACCCGTCAAATTAGTATTTTCCAGTAGCGTCGTTACCAATCCATTAATCAAATTTGCGCCGCTGGCATTGTGAGCGACTCGCCAACCCTGACGTTCAAGAATTGTCCGCACAAGTAGAGCGGTTGTCGTTTTGCCATTCGTACCGACAATGAGAATAATACCTCGCCTCACCTGTCCAAACAGTAGCGGTAGTACTTGAGGCTGGAGACGACGGGCAATTTCCCCTGGTAACACGCTTGCTGCACCTAGGCGTAGTAAGCGTACTAGAGACGCCACCGTTTTTGATGCCCCTACAGATACACTGACACGAAATCTATCGATAACAGATATGCTCAAATCCAAACTCCTACCCGGCAACACAGCCTGAACGCTTTTAACGTGTTTGCTGCGGTTTGCTGCTATTGACTCTCCTGTGAATTGCTCGTCAGAATTGTACCTTACCCTCAGACTCGTTATAGACTTGCGTCTCAAGTGTGAAGCAAGCATAGCGCACTGCCTGCGATTGTTTAAGGCGTGCGCATAGATTGACGCCTCCTACGGCTAAAAGCGCGTGGGGTTCATCGTTCATGGTTGATAACGTTCTCCAATGAACCATCAACCATAAACAAAACGACGATCAGCGATTCCTCCCACCCCAGTTCAGGAGTGGACTTCCTCGCCGTTTTCTGTGAAGAAAATCCTTAGCTAACTCGCAAGAAGCCCCATGCTGTATGCCTAGCAGACAGCGCTGGGTACTTCACTAATGGTACTCATCATTCTCGGATTTTTGCTTTTAGGGAAAAAGACTGGGCAGTAAGCTTGTCTCTAGTTGCTTACAAGCAAAACTTAGCGAAAACAGAGCTAATTTAAAGATTAAGAGAGAAAATTAGGATTCTACAGTTACTTAAGTATGAGCTTGCATTCGTTACCGTTGAAAATCAGTATTCCAACAATGCGTCACTCGGCGTGGCGTTTGGTTACCAGTTGTTTGTTGATCCTAGTTGCTATTTTTAGCGGCTTGCTGCTGTTGG
>DATNPI010000583.1:0-2015 GCA_036703325.1 Coleofasciculaceae cyanobacterium | reverse complement strand
CAAATTTGAGCGCAAATGTGGCTTACTATACATTCTTTTGGCGAGTTTCACGCCAAACTGCCACCATTCGCCCGAAATTAGTAGTGAACTCATTCCAGCCCAGCAGACTTCCGACTCTGTCTTCATCCCAGGAGGCAGAGAGAACACCATAAGTTATCCCCAGCACCCCCAAACCAAAAAATCCCATGTTCACCAGTAACACCGCGATGGGAGGTAGTTTGATGCCAGCGTAGATTAACAGCAGATAGCTGACAATGAGGCTACTGATACCCAAAGCTGTTGGTATACCCGAGAAGCCAGCCACTCGGCGAATCATCCGTTGGCTGACTCCCTGGGGGATTGCTATTTCTTGTTTGGTGAAAGGTGGCTTCTTGTGATCCTGTTTCCCAGATTCCTGCTTGGTTTCTGGTTGTGCGCTTTTTGCTTTTGCTGGTTTTTGGCGCTTTTTATTTGGTTCAAAAGGCAAGCGACTGCGTTCAGATTCGGCAGACATAAGCAGTATTCTCTATCCACGAATACCGAGACGAGCAATCAAAGCTTGATAACGTTCCCGGCTACCCTCCTGAATATAAGATAAAAGACGCTTGCGTTGACCAATCAGCTTCAACAATCCCCGCCGCGAAGAATGGTCTTTCTTGTTGGCTTGCAAATGTTGACTAAGACGATTAATGCGCTCCGTCAGCATAGCGACTTGGAGATCGGCAGATCCAGTATCGGTTTCGTGAACTTGGTACTGTGTGATTAACTCTTGTTTGCGCTGTTGCGTTAAAGTCATGACCCAATGAATTATTTTCTAAATATATGCAGCAGTTTCCCATAATATCATAGCCATCATCTTTAGGGTGTGGGGTATTAGGAGGATGAGGCAGCCTCTGGAGCCAGCGCCCCTTCGGGGTATCTATCTCCTGCGGATACGCGTAGTGTGTCCGTTCGGCCTCAAGCCGTGCCCGTAAGCGCAAAGCGTGCCGCTAGGCATACGCGCAGCGTGTCCGTAAGGACTCAGGGCTCAGGACTTACCCGAAGGGCGTGGAGATGAGGAGGATGAGGAGAATTTTCTTTGCGTCCCCGCATCCACGTATCGCCCTTCTCCTGTCTCCGACAGGAGAGGAAAAGCCGTCGTTGGCGCTGTCTCAGCGTGTCTCCTTGTCACCGTGTTCTCCTGTGTATTCCCCTAGACATTTCGCAAAATATAGTGTTGAACTTTACAAATCACATTGAATCCTAGCATCTACCTTAAGCTTGAGTTATGGTAGTGGGTGCGGCTAATTGTTGTTCAGTTGGTTCTAATTTTTACAGTCAATTCTTTAGAGGAGCGCTTCGGTCCGCACGCTGCTATGAGAATTTTAGTCATTGAAGACGATGAGCTAATAGCCAATCCCCTTGCTCAATTGCTTACAGACCAACACTACGCTGTCGATATTGCTTGTGATGGTGAAGCTGGTTGGGAGCTAGCAGAAGCTTTGAGCTATGACCTAATTGTACTAGACGTGATGCTACCCAAGTTAGACGGCATTAGCCTTTGTCGGCAGATGCGATCGCACGGGATACAATCACCGATTATCCTGTTGACAGCTCAGGATAGCAGTACAAACAAAGTCCTTGGTTTAGATGCTGGAGCCGACGACTATCTCAGCAAACCTTTTGATTTCCAAGAGTTACTGGCTCGTATCCGCGCTTTACTGCGACGGGGAAGTTCTGCCTTACCTCCACTGCTAGAGTGGGAAAACTTGCGGCTAGACCCGAGTATTTGTGAAGTGACCTACGATAGTAAGCCGCTACATTTGACTCCTAAAGAGTATGGTTTGCTAGAGCTTTTCCTTCGCAATCCTCACCGCATATTTAGCTGTAGCGCGATCATAGACCAGCTGTGGTCTTTTGAAGAACCTCCTGGAGAAGATACCGTCAGAACGCACCTGAAGGGGTTACGGATGAAACTCAGAAAAGCCGGAGTTGTCAACGAACCCATTGAAACGGTGTATGCTATCGGCTACCGCCTCAGAGGAGCAGAGGAGCAG
>DATNPI010000559.1:0-4934 GCA_036703325.1 Coleofasciculaceae cyanobacterium | reverse complement strand
GAGGTATCGGTGCTGGTATCGGTTGTGATGAGGGTACGACAGCCGCTGAGGGTGTCTTTGGTGATAAAGAGGCTTCTGGTGACGCTAGCGGTTGTCTTAGTCCGACTGAAGGCGGTATCGGTGTTGCTATTGGTTTTGATAGGGGTGTGGGTGCAGGTTCTGGTTTCTTGAATGGTAATTCCGTTGATGAATCTGCTGAAAATTGCCTTGCCGCGACTGAAGGTAGTGTTCGTGCTGCTAATGGTTGTAATGGGGGTGCTGTTATAGGTCGGAATTTCTTTGGTGATGATTGACCTAGAGTTACTACAGGTTGTCTTGGCACGGCTGAAAGCGAGTTCTGTGCTGCTATAGATTGTGATGAGGGTGGGACAGCGGCTGAGGGTTTCTTGAGTGATGATTCTGCTTTGGGGGTGAGAACTTCGGCTAAAGACGGTAAGCTTTTCCCGACAGTTGTGTCAGGTTGGTTTGGCGATGAGTTGGCGTTGGGAGCCAGTACAGGTTGTATTGGCGTGACTGAAAGTAGGGTTGGTGCCTGAGGCGTCAGGAACAACCCTAAACCAACAGCAGGCAGAGCAACAGCCGTCACGATCCATAAGGTTACAACTGGTCTAGGCATATCGTCGGCTCCCTGATTTGTTTTAACTGAAGGATACTGACCTGAAACGGGATTTTCATCCGTAGTGGTGAGTGTTCATCTAAGAAGACTGTTGGCAGAGTTACTAAGTCTTACCTCTTGACAGCAAGAGAACTATCTGCGTAGCTAAGTAAGGACGAATTAGGATACTAAGTCGCGTTCAAATGTATGATTCGATGGTTCACGGTTCATGGGAAAGCAATGAGCAATCAACCAGGAATAATAAGCAATTAACAAGCCTGTAAATGTTATCTGTAAAAGCAATTTGGTATGAGTAATTTTTTTAATTCAAACTTTAAAACTCAACATTCAAAACCGTCATCAATTCCTGACAATCAATCCCTGCGCCGCTTGATTGCCGCCTCGATTAGCGCAGCACCACATCAGCGCATTACCTTTGCTGAGTACATGGACTTGGTGCTGTATCACCCAGAGCAAGGTTACTACGCGACAGGTGCCGTCAACATTGGGTCAGAGGGCGACTTTTATACCTCACCTCACTTGGGTAAGGACTTTGGTGAGCTACTTGCCGAACAATTTGCCGAAATGTGGCACATTCTGGGATGCCCAACACCCTTTACCTTGGTGGAAATGGGAGCAGGTCAAGGACTCCTTGCGGCAGATATCCTGGGTTACCTGCACCGACAGCATCCTGAGTGCTTGGATGCTGTAGAGTACATAATCGTTGAGAAGGCAGCAGGATTGATTGCCCAACAACAGCAACTACTACAGAATTTGAGATTGCCGACAGCGGGCAATTCGCAGCAGTTATCTGTACGATGGTGTTCCTTAGAAGAGATACCAGAAAACGCGATCGCGGGTTGTATTTTCTCCAATGAGTTGGTGGACGCCTTACCCGTGCATCAAGTGGTGCTTGAACAGGGACAACTGCGGGAAATCTATGTCACAACATCCGGCGATGTTGGTGACGAAATTAACTTTGTAGAGGTAACAGATACCCCTTCGACACCTCGGTTGGTTGAGTATTTTGACTTCGTGGGAATTGATTTGATGTCAGGTGCCTACCAAGATGGCTATCGCAGCGAGGTCAATTTGGCGGCTTTGGACTGGCTGAGTATGGTCGCTAATCGGCTGCGGCGAGGGTTCTTGTTAACGATTGATTATGGCTACTCGGCTCAACGCTATTATTTACCAGCGCGTCATCAGGGGACGTTGCAGTGCTATTACCGCCACCAGCATCATGACAATCCCTATTTGTATATTGGGCATCAAGATATCACCGCTCATGTAGACTTTACCGCCCTAGAGCGTCAAGGAGAGTTGTGCGGCTTGCGTAAGGTGGGTTTTACTCAGCAAGGGTTGTTTCTAATGGCACTAGGGTTAGGCGATCGCATTGCAGCGCTTTCCTCAACAGATAACGCCCGTGGTCAAGCAACGGCTAAGGCACAAGATGTAGTAACAATTATGCGCCGTCGCGAGGCTCTACACGAGTTGATGAACCCGATGGGACTAGGGGGTTTTGGCGTCTTGATTCAGAGCAAGGGGTTGATGGACGAGGGGGAAAAGCGAACCTCCAATGGAGGCGCTGAGGCTCCAAACGCCGCTACCGCTTCGCTAACGCTCAAGGGTTTGACCGTACCGCCGATGTTTTGAACTCACCTAACGCTTCATTTGAATTGTTGAAATTCTCTATTGATGAGGCGATCGCATCAAGTCCTACAAGTTTAAGTTAAGGCACAGTCTGTAGGAGGTTGTACCCCTGATTGATTTCGTTGTAAACCAAGTCTCGTAGGACGTTAGCGTGTTGATTTGGAATTGACCTGTGCAGACTCCGCAGGGTCATCCGCACCAGCACATTCTTCTGATTGGGTTGAATACCCAGGCGTTGAATCACCTTTTGGGGGAGTTGGTGATAGGGCGTTTCACTGAGAATATCCACTGACTCTAATAGTTCAGCTTCATCTCCCAACGCTTCCACAATCCCAGCGCAGATATCTTCTAACTCCATATCAACGCCAGTCACAATCGACATATCTCGGTTGATACTGGGTTGATTCGATACGAGACAGTATGGTTCGAGGTTAGTCATCTGGGCGGCAATTTGGGGATGGGTGCTTCGCAGTAAGCGAATATCATCAATTCCTTTAACCAGCATTGCCAGACGCTCCAGTCCCCAACCCGTTGCTAATCCGGTGTAACCTGGTTGCAGGAAGCCAGGGTGAGCTTCGCCACCTTCTCCCACCTCCATCCATTTACCATCAACTAAAACTTCAATTTCTAAACCATTGAGGGTGTAAGGGTGAGATGTTTCATTCAGGCGATACGATAAGCCAGGAAAAACTGCATTAAGAATGGTTTGGATCAGTTCAACCAAAGCTTCTCTACCAAGGTGCTGGCGATTACTAATTAGCCACACATCCATTTGATGTGGTTCACCCACATGGCGCTTATCCACTACATCCCGGCGATAACAGATACCAGGGTGAAGGATGAGTTGTTCTCCTCTTAACCAGGAAAGTAACTCTGGAATAATTGCAGTAGTGTGAGTTCGGAGAAGTCTGCCGTCGCTGAGGTAGCGGGTGTATCTAGGCGATCGGGATAAACTTTCTTGATGGAAATAAAGCTTGTCGAAGTTGTTGGCGACATTAGTGATGGGGTGAGAGCGCCAAATTGTTGGTTCTGGATAACGGGATGCTTGAAGAGCCTCAGCTATTGTGTAGACAATCAGATTGATCGCATGAATGCCGTTTGCTGGGTTCGTCAAGTCCGCCTTTAAAAGTCCAGGTTTTTCATTTTTTGCCTCTACTTATGAGTTGCTTGTATTACATACTGTAGCATATCAGTAGTTGGGCATCAAGGTCAGCCTTAACCCAATTCTCTGTTTGGAGACTTTGGCGTCCTAGTTCAGAGTAAAGGGTTTGACAAGGGAAGAAGAGCAGCAACCTCTCAAAGGTTTGAGTGTGCCACCAATGCCTGGAGAGGCAGCCGTTTATACCGAGGAGGTATTAATGGTTCTCCCTATTGGATTGGAAGAGGTGGGTATGAAAGATCGGCATCCCAGAAGTAAACGCGATCGCAATATCGGGATTGGCTCGCACAGACAACTTCCAGAGAAACATTGTTAGTGCTGGTGACATCAAGTGTCACTGTCGCTGGTCTTCCCGGAGAAACTGTCCGGGATTCAGCCTTAACACTATCCAAATAAACATTCACAGTAGCAGCAGGACTACCCTGGTCATTGTCGCGCATCCCAAATGATAGTTTCAGCTTTTGAAAGATTACTCCTGCTTCATTTGGCTGAAGTTTACAGGTCATTGCGGCGAAGCGATTGCCCGGCCCCATAAACAGCTCTGACGTGTAAAAAGCTTTGCCTACAGCAACATCTTGCTCCCGACGCGCCCAGTTGCCGATTCCTGAATTAACACACGGGAGCCTCAGGAGAAATCTAGAGAGCGGTGCGGGTGCTTCCTGGGCAATTTGCCTGCCTTGTGGTGCTAGAGCTAAAAACACTACTGTACTGGCAAGGATTTTGCTAATCAATTTGGTTCTTTTTTGCATTGAGAGACAGCAAACGCCAATGGGTGTCAACGTACATCATGCCACCTAACGGTAGTTAGGCGAAGTGCAATTCGATGTGTTCTTGGTAGCTATGCTGCTACGCAAACGCGCTTGTGCCTCCTAGGCACCGCTTCGAAGAGAGCTAACACGCGCACATCCTCGTCTTGAATTTATCAGTAAATTCACTAATATGCTCGACTGAGGCAGTAGCTGTTTTTTGATGCCCGTCGTTCAAGTAATAAAGTACAGCTGGAGGATATAGGCGATCGCAGAACAAAACTCCTCGTATCGCCCATTAGCATCAGGTTGTTCAAAGCCCTGGGAAGTTCCACGGAAAAAGTCGATTTTCAGGCGCTTGACTTTCATGGTAGGAATTAGGCTGATTGCAAGGGAATGACACCTTGGTCAAAGACGCGGTTGTCGGTGCCGATACCGCTAACGAGAATGCGATCGCTATACACCTCATAAGCAGCAAAACTCAGCTGTTGTGCGGAATGTGCTGTCCATTGCGATCGCCCCACTGGTCGAGTTCCCGCACCAGCCCCACAAATTAAGTACGTAGTACCCTTAATTGACTGACTACGCTCATAGTGGTGGTCATGACCATTGATGTACAACTGAACACCGTACTTTTGAAAGATGGGCGTTAAGGTTTGAATAAAGGGTTGGTTCAACCCATACACACCCGAAGAGTAAATCTGATGATGACCAAAAACAATTTTCCAAGGGGCATCACTCCGGCTGAGTTCTTGTTCTAGCCAAGGCAACTGAGCGTTCCAAT
>DATNPI010000539.1:0-4840 GCA_036703325.1 Coleofasciculaceae cyanobacterium | reverse complement strand
TTGCGGAATGGAGGCAGTCCATTACTGGCGTTCCCGCCTGCACCATGCATCATTAGTACCAGTGGTGCGGGTTGATTGGCTCGGTACCCTTTGGGGACGTAGAGGCATCCATCGCGATCGCCTTGAGCACCGCCATTAGATCGATCGCCATCCAGTCCTAATGGTTGCAGTCCGAGAGGCGCTGTTCCAGTTGGTTTCGTCGGACGCGCTAACAAACGCCCTTCTGTAGCGGCATCCCTACTCGGTTTTTGGAAGAAGCTCATCAATGCACTCGTTGAATTGTGACTGGTAGCAGCTTCTGGACGGATGGTTAACCAATAACTGCTATCCCCTTCACGCTAGCTAGATGAGTCAAGTAACTTCCTCTGTCTATTGGTAAGATTGGCGCAGTCTGAGTGCATGTACGATACTCAATACATCATGAGTCCACTGAGGAAGGATTAACGTCATCGCAATTTCTTCCACCGTGTGAATAATGCCCACAGCGATCGCAAGACTCAGCGTTAATCCTCCATAACCAAAACCGAAGAGAGCGATCGTCGCAACAAACAGCGTAACTCCCCAGGTTTTGGCTGAATAAGTATGATAGCTAGCAGGTTGACCGTATTTGGCTAAATTGACGACCCACCAAATCAATTGGATGCCCACTACCGCACTCAAGGGATTAGAGAAGGCGATAACCACATCAGAATGCACTAAAAAGGCACTGATTCCAACGCAAAGATACAGGCAGACATCAGCCCAACTATCAGCCTTTCTCAGGGAAGCTGTACTAACACCGAGACGGCGTGCAATGACTCCATCAAAGATATCTGAGAGAAACGCTGTCACAAACGCAACAATGAACCAGGCATCTGTCTTACCATCGATCGCATTGAGTAGTAGCAATGGCCCTATGAAAAAGCGGAGGATAACTAGTGCGGCAGGAACAAATTGAATCACTACCGCTAATAGTGAGCGGGAGCTTTCGGTTTTAGCAATTTCACTTGTGTTGTTCATAAGTCTCAGGCAAGAGCACTTCGATTAACCTGAGTCTTGCCGAAATCCCTATTGCAATGGAGTTGTTTGTGACCAGTTTCCGTGAAAGTCTACCCAGTTGTTATTAAAAACCTGGGTTTAGAGTAGTGGTGACTTGAGCCTTGGTAGGACAGTTGGGAGATTGGCACAAGCTTCACGCAGCAAGTACACTCTCACCAACCCCATTCCCTCCCAAGGATGTTGTGTCTGAGACAATAATCACTGCGAAGATTGCTCCAACAGAAGGGCAGTTTCTGCAACTTCGCGTTCTAGTTCTTCTGAAGTTTGGGGTGCAAAGGGCGAGATTCGATTCACTTAGCTTGCTTGATCGCACTTCTCAATCTCCCCGACTGGTGGTTGGCAGGTGGTGCGGTACGAAATACGGTTTGGTGATCGCTGTTTGGCAATGACTGTCGCTCTACGCTCCTAGATAGGATTTTGCCACAATTAACTTAAGTATTTTACGGTCGTGAGCAATGGCTTGGAACCCAAGGCAGGCGTTGCAAGATGGGAAGTACATCCTTGAGAGCAAGTTAGGGCAAGGACGCTTTGCCATTACCTATTTAGCTAAAGATAGAAATGGTAAGGAGCTGGTTATCAAAACATTGGATGAGGATAAGCTCAACCAGCTCACTTCAGGGGAACGCAACAGCCTAACGAATAAGTTCGTCAATGAGGGGCGAAAGCTAGAACGCTGCAAGCACGCTCATGTTGTGTCCCTTCTGGATACGTTCATGGAGGGGCAACTATTTTGCCTCGCGATGGAATACATTCATGGGAATACTCTAGAGAGCATCGTTGGCATTCGGAAATTTTTGCCAGAACAGGAAGCGCTGGGTTACATTCGGCAAATTGGAGAGGCGCTGATTGAGGTGCATGAACAAGGGTTGCTGCATCGGGATGTAAAGCCGGAAAATATCATAGTGCGAGCGGGTCAGCATAACGTGGTGCTGATTGATTTTGACTTAGCCGATGAATTTGATCATCCTTTAACGTCCAGGTTTAAAGATAAGCGCTTTGCCCCGATAGAACTCAACTCCTCAACTAGACCTCGTGGTTCTTATACTGATGTCTATTCTTTGGCAGCAACTCTGTATTTTCTCTTGACTGGAGACTTGCCTGCTAGCGCAATGGATCGAAAGGATGGAACAGCTTCTCTAATTCCACCGAAAATCATCAATCCCCTAATTTCCGAGCCAGTTAATCATGCCATTCTGAAAGGTATGGAGCTACAACCTGATGCCCGTCCCCAGACGATGAAAGAATGGCTGAATTTGTTGGGATTGACATCAAATCCTGAGCTATCATCACCGCCAAGGAAAAAGGCATGGAATTGGGCGACGATTTGGGGTGCTGTGGGAGCGATAGCGACAGTAGTGGGGGTAATTTGGGGGTTCATAGTGTATTGGAAACCTCCCTCATCCCCCTCTCCAGAGCCGACATCATCGGCTACACCCAAGCTACAGGTAACACCGACTCAAACTAATAACTAACAACTATATGAATTGGGTACAGGGACAGCACTTACAAAACGGTAAATACATTATCGAAAAAGAGTTGGGAAGAGGAGGATTCGGGATTACCTATAAAGCACGGCACACGTTCCTCAATTATGATGTCGTGATTAAAACACCCAATGAGGATGTGAAATCCGATCCAGACTATGCCAAGTATGTAGACCGATTTATCAAAGAAGGACGGATGCTAGCGCAACTGTCCAATGACCCGCATCCCCATATTGTGCGGATTAGCGACTTGTTTCGAGAAGGGGATACACACTGCCTAGTGATGGATTTTATTCCAGGGGAGAGTCTGTGGCGCTTGGTAGGGCGTAGAGGGGCGCTATCAGAAACGGAGGCAGTAGAGTATATCCGTCAAATTGGCTCAGGTCTGAGCGTAGTACATCAACAGAACCTGGTGCATCTGGATGTTACGCCAC
This sequence comes from Coleofasciculaceae cyanobacterium, assembly GCA_036703325.1. GTDB lineage: Bacteria > Cyanobacteriota > Cyanobacteriia > Cyanobacteriales > Coleofasciculaceae > DATNPI01. The sequence goes on along the minus strand of DATNPI010000539.1, from coordinate 1,884 downwards.
CTAACATCATGGTGCGAAATAATGGCACAGCAGTGCTAATTGATTTTGGTATTGCAGCAGATATGTCCCCACCTAGCACTTTGTCAAGAACTTTTGGGAATCAGGCATTTGCTCCCTACGAGCTACGCAAAGGCAGGCGTTACCCCACTGTGGATATCTACTGTCTGGCTGCGTCGTTGTACTATGCAGTAACAGCGCAATGTCCCGCTAAGTCTTTTGAGCGTAAGTATGACGGCATAGAATTAAAGGTACCAAAGCAACTGGTTCCTAGTATTAGTGATGGGTTGAATAAGGCAATTCTGATGGGGATGGCGTTGGAGGCGCAAGACCGCCCTCAATCGATGCACCAGTGGTTGCAACTGTTACCCCAGGAAGCACAAATACAGCGACAAGAGCGAGCGATTGAACAGCCAATTCTCGCTCAGAAAAAGGCGGAGTATCAGAAACAACAACCTACTTCCACACTCCTATCCAAATCACTAGATCAGATTGATGACCTTAGTTCTGAACGGGGCGTAGACTACACAAATCTGCGAGATTTACTAGCATCAGGGCAGTGGAAAGAGGCAGATAGAGAAACTCTATCTGTCATGCTCAGGGCAGCTAATCGAGAACGAAGAGGCTATCTCGATACCATGTCCATCGAACAATTTCCCTGCAAAGATTTACGTACAATTGACCGCCTCTGGGTAAAATACAGCAACGGGTGCTTCGGCTTTAGTGTTCAAAGGTGTCTCTGGGAAAGTGGGGGTGGTAAACCTGGCAAATACGACAGGAGAATTTACAGAAAGTTTGGGGAGCGCGTGGGTTGGCTAAAGTGGGAAAATAAATGGCTGAGGCTGAAGAAAGAGGAGCAATGGCTGAGTTACAGTGAAATCACCTTCGACCTCAATGCACCTCAAGGTCATCTACCTAGGGCATGGGCGGGAAGGGGGGAGAATTTGAGGTTAATGGGAACGGTTTTGGAGATTGAGTTTGTGGGAGAGGGGATTGCGGGATGTGTAAGCTCTCTCTGCTCTCGCGTCGAGACTTGTAAATTGTAAGAACCAAGGGTTTCAGGTTTCTGTAAGTATTTGCTACTGATTCGCTTCTCAGGTTTCGGTTGGGGTCGATATTTTTCAGCAATGATATTTGAAATTAGCTATATCCAAGACCGGGCGAATGGAATTCGCGTCTACACAAACGAAGTCCGCCTGCGCGGACTAACAAAAAACAAGAATTTTAAACCCGCCCTTCACTGCGTTCGAGGGTAAACTTCGGCGGGTTTTGTTTGCATAGCTGTGGTTTCAACCGCCAAGCTACCCACTAGGCAGTTCCCAATCAGAAAATACCGATTTATTCCGGTGGTGAAATGCTTGATTCCTAACGTAGTTAGCCACAGTAGCAATATCGTTATGGCTGACAGTAAATGCTCCATAGCTGCCTTGCCATTTGAAGAATTCACCAGGATTGATTTTATGAGTAATTAAATGAGAGGAGCTGCCCTTAACATTCTTGATTAGGTCAGACACGCTTAAAGTCGGTGGAATCCCTGTCAATAAATGTACATGCTCTTCAATACCACCAATAGCAATTACCGTGCTTCCTAATTGATGGCATTGCCTAATAATTGATGCATAGATAACTTCCTGAATATCTGGTGTAATCAAAGGCAATCTATCCCAAGTTGCCCAAACGCAATGAACATACAACTGCGTGAAATTTGCCCTCATGCTTCTTTAACCCGCGCAGGCGGGTTTCGGTTGTGTAGCTGCGGTTTCTAACCGCCAAGCTTATGATTCCCAAGAAATAGGATTGAGAAACACATAGAGATGTTATGCCGAGAGCATCAGAAGATACAGATTCCCACAGATTGAAATCTGGGGCTATATAAACCAAACCCGC
>DATNPI010000537.1:0-10289 GCA_036703325.1 Coleofasciculaceae cyanobacterium | reverse complement strand
ATACCTTGTTTAGCAGGCTTTCGAGTTCTTGCTGGTTACCGTAACCCCAATACCCAACAAACTGATAGGGTCGAATTCCACTCATTTCACGATAAAAGAAGTGGTGCTGAGAGTGCGTTGGCGCAGCCCGCCGTAGGCATCGCCCAAAGACATCTTGACTTTCCAATTACCAGTTACTGACGCCGGACTAAGTTGGTGGTAGCAATAGGTTGACCAGATTTCTTTCTGAATTTCACGGGTAGAGTAGCGGCTTTGATGAGCAACTTTACCGTTAGGGTCAATCCAATCACAAGTGAGAGTTAATTTTTTACCTACTGGTGCCTCATTGAGAATGACGCGGTAATAAACTTGGGGGTTAGTTTGTCGGTCAATTGTGGTTAGGTTGCCGCCGTTATCTTGGGCAAGGGTAATGCGGCTTTGATAGGTTGAGATACGAGCGATCGCTTGTTGCTGTTGTTGGATGAATACCGTTGTGGTGGCGATCGCACCTACCAAAATTGCCACGACTCCCACCGCAATCCGTCGGTTACGTCGCTGCTGAACCTCCAGCGCTTGCCGACGACGTAGTTGCATCAAGGCATCATCCAACAAATCATCGGGCAGATTGAGTTCCTGCAAAATCTGCTTTACCTGTTCGCGATCCAGTTCAGCTTCCCGGCGCTGCGATAACTGTCCTACTTCAGCAATAACTTGTGCTAGCTCAGATTCTGACAGTCGATTGTTCATACTGAACAGCAAAATCGTCTTAATTCAGAATTCGAGTGTAAGTCAAGATTGGCGAAACCACCACTGCGCTCCGAGTGAGACATAGTAAGTTGGGTTTTGTTACCTCAACCCAACCTACTGGCTTGAAAAGCCTATCTAGGACAGACCCTAATTGATATAAATTTCAGGCGCGATCGCTCGACTAATTGTGGCCGTACTATCCAGAGGCATTGAAGTTGTATTAGGGGTGACGCGGGGTTGATTGAAGTAGCTATAGACTATGCGAGAAATTTGGCGGATTAGCTCTTCAGCACTGGCGTCGTTGTGGGGACGTTGAACCATGACGGCAACAATATAACGCTTCCCAGTGGGCATATCCACCAAGCCAACATCAGCGCTCAGTGAGCCAATATTCCCAGTTTTATGGGCAATGATGGCACCATCCCCCAGTCCCTTGGGTAGTAGTGTGTTCGTCTCGGTTTTCCGCATGATATCCAGGAGGCGATCGCGCGATCGCATTGACATCAACTCCCCTTGATTCACAATCGACAGCAAACTTGCCAACTCTTTGGGACTGGTAGTATTTGTCCCTTCCACATCCGGCAGTCGGTTGCGGATTGCTGTTGCTGTCAAACCCCAAGACTGGAAGCGTTGATTCAACACCTCAGCACCACCGAGTCGAGCAATTAGCATATTAGTGGCAGTGTTATCACTAATCGTGATCATCTTCGTTGCCACCTCCAACGCCGTGTATTGCGTTCCTGGTTGCTTGTACTGAAAATCGCCCGAACCAGCAGCAATCATTTCCTGTTTCATCGTTAGGAGTTCATCCAAACGAATTTTGCCCTTATCGACATCCTGAAAGAAAGCAACAAGAATTGGCAGCTTGATTGTACTAGCGGAAGCAAAAGCGGCTTGGCTATTCAAGTCCAGGTAAGCATTCGTATCAGGATCGACGATGAAGACACCGGGTTGTAATTTAGGGTTTTGCGCCGCTAGAGTTTGTATTTGTACTTTCAAAGGCAGGATTTCCTGACTTAGCGGCGGTGGTGTAGAACGGCTGGCAGGCGTCGGGCTTTCCTGAATTTGAGTTTTGGCGGCGTCTTTGGTCTTAACTGATGCTTGCATCGCTGGATGTAAAGCCGACAAGATCGTACCCACAATCGCACCAATGCCAATGCCCAGAATTAGCAGCCGGATGACATAGACAAACGGACTTGAGGGACGTTTTTGCGGACGCCGACCAGTCCGATTTTTTAGGTTCTGAGAAGATTGGGAGCCAGTGCCTTGCTTAACGCGTTTGGCAGTGATCGTTTCCACTTGAGCTGGAGTACCAGGTACTGCGGTGGTACTTCGTGTCCGGTTTTTTTCCCGATGTCGGTTGCCCGAATCAATCGGAGGTTTGGACTTCTGAAACGGGCCTGTCTCAAAGATAGTGCGTTCCTTACGGCCACGGCTAACGTCATTCGATTTGGGTTTGACTCCCTGCCTTGAGATGGGGGGTTGAGAATTTTCGTCCCTCCTTGATAAGAAAGGATTGGGCGGGTTGGATTTTGGATTAACTTTCCACGGGTTTATCTGTGAGCTTGAGTTCGGTTTATTTTCTTCCCTTGTGTATCCTGACTCCTGGGTTCTGTACTCTTTTGAGTCAGAGTTTTGTGGAAGCGCTGCACCGGGAACTATTCTGGGTTTTAGTCGCTGATGGCTGTTTTCAGAACCAGGTCGCAGCTGACGCGGCGTAGGGGGTGTCAGTTGCGACCCTAGCTGCCGGGATTTGAGCTGTCTTATCGGCACCGATCGGCGTGTTGGTATTGGCGCTGTAGGCGCTTGGGCACTCGCAATCGTTTCACTACCTCTAAGATGCGATCGCAGCCTAGCTCGCCGCAGGCGTGGCTCTGGCGGCTGAGGCGGTATACGCATTACCTCCTGCCCTAGAGGCGGTTTGACGCGGTTTCGACGCTCGCGTAGACGAAGATTAATTTGCTCATCTCGCCCTTCTCCTTCCGGATTGTCAGACTGACGCCTGTTCCCCGTTGACGCTGTCACCGATGATACCTCCAACACCACTAACTTATTTGTAGACTGCTGATCCACACTTATTTCTTTTATCAGCAAGTAGCTAATTGCTGACGTGCTAACTAATCATTCTCTCAATAACTCAGGTGACGCAAGCCTATTTTAGGATTCGTTCGGCTCTGATTTATCACCACTAACAGACTTTGGCTGAAATTGTAGTGCCCATTCTATCTGACGGAGAATTCCTCTGAGCATAGCAACTTCTTCTGTAGTGGGCATTGCCCGGTTTAAAAAATGCCGGAACTTTTCCATTCGCGCCTGGGCCGTGTGGGGATAAAGATAACCAATCTTCAACAACACAGCTTCCAGGTGCTCATAATAGCCTTCCAACATATCAATTGGGGCAGTCTCAACAGAGTGGAGAGAGGAGTAGGGAGTGGGGAGCAAATTTTGAATCTTAACAGATGTTGGCATTTGTGAACCATCAGCGGTTCCGGAGGAGCTAGGGGGGTGGGACTGCTCATCGCCAACCGAGGAGGAGTGCTGTTGGGCACTTTGATAAAGCTCGTAACAGCAAACGGCAACGGACTGAGCAAGGTTTAGAGTAGGATACTCTGGACTGGACGGAATACACACAAATCGTTGAGCATAATTTAGTTCAACATTGCTCAATCCTCGGTCTTCCGGGCCAAAAATTAAAGCCGATGTTACTGATTCTTCCAGTAACCAAGGCAGTGCTGCTCTAGGAGGTTCTAGTGGAGTGGAGAGAGTCCGGGCACGGGCAGTTGTTGCGATCGCCCTTTGACACCCCGTTAAAGCAGCCGGTAAAGTCGCCACCTGTTGAGCGGCCTCCAAGATATCCACCCCATGCACCGCCATCTGCCGTGCTTCTATCCCCAGCGGATCACACTGAGGATTCACCAGCACCAGAGTCTGTAGCCCCATATTCTTCATTACACGCGCAACTGAACCCACATTCAAAGGGCCAGCTGGCTCTACCAAAATAATTCTTACTTTCCCTAGGGCCATCTCAAACGCTGCTGTTGGGGAGATACTGGTTAAGATGGCTACTAAGCCTGGTTTCTTTTCTTCTATGCATAATAGTGATTACTTACACTATCTTTTATCTCTCTTTACAATAAAATTGATAGTCTACTGTTAACTTAGCATGGCACGCCAGCGCTCCAAATCTGACCTGCCCACGAAAATCTGCCCCGTCTGTGAACGCTCCTTCACTTGGCGAAAAAAATGGGCAGATTGTTGGGAAGATGTGAAATTCTGCTCAGAACGCTGCCGCAGACGCAAATCTCAAGCAGGTTAGCTGTAGGGGCAGCTCCGATAGGTGTTATTCGCTCTTGGACGCTAGCACTTCGACGCGCTAGCGTTAGCGAGTGTTTGAGCGTCGGCGTTAGTGTGCTTTGTTAGCGTAACAGCTCCCGACGGGAGCAAGCGGTGCATCTTAACTTCGGTACAAGCAAGCCGTAGGCTAGCCTAGTTCAGGCTTCTCCCAAGAAGTAGAACGCTAACTTAGCCTGGGGCGCTATTGTGCAAAGCATTTAACCAGGAATTACGAGAGTCAGCAACTAACAAATTACCTGTAGCTATTAAAGGTTAGTTGTTAGCGCTACTTTTAGAGTTCAGGCGTCAGTCCAGTTAACCTGAAATTTCGGGCTAAACGATAGCTTTCGCTCATGCATACTTTGCCCGTACCAGCAAGTTAAAACTCTCAAACCTTCACAGTCAAAATAATTCAATTAACCAGATGCGACCAAAACTTATTATTCACGGTGGTGCCGGTAGTTCTCTCAAAGGCAGCCAGGCGGCTGATGCCGTGCGTAAGTCACTCTATAAAGTTATTGAGGACGTTTATTCTTTATTGTTAAGTGGTGCTGATGCCCGTGACGCTGTAGTCCGAGGCTGCCAACTGCTAGAGAATGACCCCCGCTTTAATGCTGGAACTGGTTCAGTTCTGCAATCAGATGGACAAATCCGGATGAGTGCAGCGTTGATGGAGGGGAAGATTCAGCGCTTTAGTGGTGTCATTAATGTCTCACGAGTGCAAAACCCGATCGATTTGGCAAAGTTTTTGCAAGGTTCGGCTGACCGAGTGTTATCTGAAAATGGAGCAGCTGAACTACTACGAGAACTCAATGCCCCAGTTTACAATCCCATGACTGACATCCGGTTGCAGGAGTGGATGCTGGAACGGCAGGCAAATTTTGACAAGACGATGGCGGGAGTCGTCGCAGAAACAGAATTGGTTGAGACATCCGATACCGTTAACGGAGTAGGTTCGGAGGAGCTAGCGGTAGCGACACCAGGATCGTCAGCTGGACGTGGCACGATTGGCGTCGTTGCTCTAGATACTCAGGGATATTTAGCGGCGGGGACTTCGACGGGTGGCAAAGGCTTTGAACGAATTGGTCGCGTCAGTGACTGTGCTATGCCCGCTGGGAACTACGCCACTAGTAAAGCAGGGGTTAGCTGTACTGGTATTGGGGAAGACATTATTGACGAGTGTTTGGCGGCGCGGATTGTGGTGCGCGTCACCGATGGTTTATCGCTTGCTGAGGCGATGGAGCGTTCATTTAAAGAAGCTAATGAGCATAACCGAGATTTTGGAGCGATCGCTATTGATGCTACAGGTGCGATTAGTTGGGGGAAAACCAGCCAAGTCCTCCTTGCCGCCTATCACAATGGTGAACAGATAGGAGACACCTTGGAATGGACAGGTAATGACCTAATCGGCAGTGTGTAATTTTCCGGGAAGTCCCCCGTTATGGAGAGTACTCAGAACGTGAAAACCCCCATTTTCAATTGAGTGCAGTTTGTAGGGGCACGGGTATTATCGTGCCCTACTATGTGGTGTATGCAAAACAAACCCTATACAATACCAAATCTGGGTTGAATGCCCCCTTTTTCAGCAATCTGTCCAACAAGAGCAAAGACGTTCCACCGGAACGTCTCTACAACTAGAAAGGAAAAGGAGACTTGTAGAGAGCGGATTTGGTATAACACCTGAAAAAGGAAGAGCGATCGCGCTTATCTTAACGGCATTCCGTTATTAGAATTGGAAGCGAATCTCTGCCTTGACGCTCTGGTCGGTAACGTCCTTGCGCCCAACGATAGCATCGTAGCCAATAACCCCTGACACATTCTCCGAGAACACCACCTGCGTTCCGACGCCCAATTTAACGTAATCACGGTCTGGGCTGTCTGTGGTCGTCCTCATAGGAATACCTGGTTGGGTGACGAGTTCCGTAGCGATTTCGCGGCTGTCGTTAGCAAACTCGTGTTCGTAGGTTGCCCGCACATAGGGGATTACCTCGCCCGTACCGGTGCTGATAGCAACAGACGCCTGAGCGCCCACACTAAGAACTACAGAGTCCGCTTCCTGATCTTTGACTACCATATTGAGGCTGCCAGCATCCTTTTCGGTATAGCCATCAATGTTTACGTGATTGTATCGAACACCAACTGTCGGCCCAAAGGAAGCATTACCAGATTTAATGTTGTAGCCACTGTTCACATCTACGGACAACTGGTTGCCATCAGAATTAGCGGTGGCTGTGCGATTGTCGAAGGCGATTTTGCGCTTGATGTCATAGTCGTTCCAGCCATAGCTAACAACAGCGTCGGTGTAGAAGTTTTCCTGGACGAAGTTGCTATAGACAGAAACGTTATAGCCATTGGTATCGATATTACCGAGGTTGTTCTTGAGGTCGGTATTGTTAGTGACGTAGCCGGCTGCCACTCCGAGTGCGAGGTTATCTGTGACACGGTAGTCAACACCAGCCGTAACGCCTGTTGTGGTGAAGTCGAAACCAGGTTTTGTGGGGCGCGAATCTTTGTCCCCGAAGTTTACCTCACCGTTGATGAAGACACCCATCCGTTGGTCAGATGGAGTTTCACGGACGCTACGCAGTGACAAAAGACGAGCATTAATGTTTTGAGTTTGCCTCCGGGCAATGTTCAAAGCAATATCACCTTGGGGGACAACAGACTGGGGCGCAGTTATCAGCGCAGCGGCATAGTCTGCGATTATCCTCTGGCCAGCTGCTGTGGGATGAAGACCATCCCAAAACAAATACTGATCTGGGTTAGGACAGAATGTACCTGCCGCTTGATTGAAGCATCTATCGGTCACGTTTGTGAAACCGAATCTAGCTGGTTCAGCGACAACTTCTTTAAAGAGTGCATTAGCATCGAGGGGGATGATGTTAAGGCTAGGATTTTGGGCCAGAGATTGCAGAGCCGCCCTTAAGTTACTGTTGTGACTATTAACCAAGGCATTGGTTGCGGCAGAAGTGCCCAACTCTTTTTCCTGCGGAAATTGTCCTAAATCTGGCAAATTGACCACAAGAAAATTTGTAGCGCCTTCTGCGGTGAGGGCTGTTAGTGCGCCTACCAGGTTATTGACCACTGCTGTAGTGTCTGTTGTGCGTAGTTGTGTGGGTTGAACTACGTAGTCATTACCACCAGCCGACAACACATAAAGACCATTCGGGTTGGCTGGTCCTGGTGCTGAAGTAAAGCCATTGATCTGAAGCGCTAATCCTCCTGGGAGGGATACTCCTGCTAAAGGACTAAGAGCGTTGAATGTGCCTGTTGTGGCACCAGCGAAAGCAAAGTTATTAATCGAATTCTCACTGATTCCCAACTTCGAACCAAGAAGTTCCACCCAGACGGGGCCATTGGAAAAACGTCCGTTAAAGTAAGGTGGGCTTGGTGGGAGTCTGCCTCCTGTTACTCGAAATAAGTTGCCATTGTCTACCAGACTGTCGCCAAAGATGTAAAAGGCATCAAGGTTCTGTGCAGAAGCTTTAAGCGGCAACGCAATAGATAAAACTGAAAAGGCGATCGCTAGAACTTGTTTTTGCATATTTATTCTGGTGATAGCTGTGCCCAGGACTCAGGACTTACACACGAGTGAGCGCTTTGCTCCCGATTGACTGCCCTAGGTTAAGTGGTAATACTTATATCATTTATTTCTTCCGCTACTAGACAAAAGACAAGATTTAATGCTGTATGCTCCTGTGCAAACTGAGATTTTTGTGGAAGCGATCGCTAAAGCGCTCGGTGTTTCCGGCGGAATTGGTTTGTTTTTTGGAGTAATTCCAGCGCAACAAGCGGCTCGGTTAGATCTAATCCTCGCGCTGCGGATTAATTGAGTTGGTGGATTAGATGCCGTATTGCATCGTTGATAAGCTCATATGCATTTAAATTGCACACCTTCGCGATGAGAGCAAAACTCTTAACCCTTCTGCCCGGTCACTGAGCGTGTCGAAGTGCTGCCCGGTCACTGAGCGTGTCGAAGTGCTGCCCGGTCACTGAGCGTGTCGAAGTGCTGCCTGGTCACTGAGCGTGTCGAAGTGCTGCCTGACCTCCTCGATAATGCAGCTTAAATGCCGATTAGCTTAGGTCTGGTGCTTTAGCAGTGACGACCTCTTCTAGTTCCGCCATCCGCTCTAGGGCAGCGTATTTCAGGTAAACAGAGAATAATGGATTATAAGTTAGCTCGTAGCTCTTGATACTTACATTTTGTGACAGTTAATATAAACTTGTGTGAATGAGTAGTTGTAAAAAATTGAGATACTCTATTTATTCTCAATTAATTGTCAACAAAATTAATAGAGGAAAGAACTCTTATGTTAAATGAAGCCAAAAACCAGTCTCCTCACCATGTTGTGATTGTTGGTGGCGGATTTGGAGGGCTTTATGCAGCGCAGTCACTCGGCAAGGCACCAGTAAAAGTCACGCTGATTGACAAACGAAACTTTCATCTATTCCAACCACTGCTGTATCAGGTTGCTACTGGTGGCTTATCTGCCGGTGATATTTCCTCTCCCCTGCGAGCCGTACTGAGCGGGAATAAAAATACAGAAGTGCTGATGGGAGAAGTAACGGATGTAGACCCCCAGCAGCAAAAAATCACACTGCAAAACCAAGAACTTACTTACGACACCCTAATCGTCGCTACTGGCGTTAGCCACCACTACTTCGGCAACGATCAGTGGGCACCCAAAGCCCCCGGTTTAAAAACAGTAGAAGACGCTCTGGAAATGCGGCGTCGCATCTTTCTTGCCTTTGAAGCGGCGGAAAAAGAAACTGACCTTGAAAAGCGTCGCGCCTGGTTAACCTTTGTGATTGTGGGAGGTGGCCCCACTGGCGTTGAATTAGCTGGGGCACTGGCCGAACTAGCTTACAGCACCTTAAAGGAAGACTTCCGCAACATCAACACCTCGGAAACTCAAATCTTGCTTCTGGAAGGTATGGATCGGGTTTTGCCGCCTTACCCACCTGAGTTATCGACAAAAGCCAAAGCCTCGCTAGAGCGTTTAGGTGTCACAGTACAGACTAGCACCCTGGTTACCAACATCGAAGATAATGTCGTGACCATCCGTCGAGGTGAGGAGACTGAACAAATTCCGGCGCAAACCATCCTGTGGGCAGCTGGGATGAAAGCATCGGGGATGGGACAGGTGCTGGCGAAATCCACTGGCGTACAACTTGATCGCCCAGGACGAGTAATTGTGAACCCAGACCTAAGTGTGACGGAATATCCGAATATTTTTGTGATTGGTGACTTAGCGAATTTTCCTCACCAATACGAAGATGGCAAACCGTTGCCGGGAGTCGCGCCAGTTGCTATTCAACAAGGGCAGTATGTTGCCCGTTTAATCAAAAAGCGGCTTAAAGGAGAGACTCTACCAGCCTTCCGTTATAAAGACTACGGCAGCTTGGCGGTGATTGGACGGAATGCGGCAGTCGTAGACTTGGGTTTTGTGAAGTTTTCCGGTTTTCCAGCTTGGCTCGCCTGGATTTTTGTTCATATCTTCTTTCTGATTGAGTTTGACAACAAGCTAATAGTGATGGTTCAGTGGGCCTGGAGCTACTTCACTCGCAATCGTGGAGCACGTCTGATTACCAATCAAGAAGCACCGCAAACTAAGGCCGTGGAAGAGAGTAGCGATTATCGGATGCCAGTTAAGGTCTAGTCAATGCTTTAATTTTCACAATTATACGAGTTGACTGCCCTCGCAGGGGCACGGCATTGCCGTGCCCGTAAAGCTGATGCTGGGACGATTTATGCTTTGGAAGTCTAGAATAACTGTGTTCCCTTGCCAAGAACCATAGCGGTGCTTAGTTGGATACACCACACTGTAGGGCAGGATAATACCCTTGCCCTTACAAAAACAGGACTTACACACTCGCCCCCCTATCCCCCCAATTTTGGGGGAACAAGATCTAACTCCCCACAAAAAAGGAGGGAGTTAGGGTCTAATCGGTGGATATTATGTAAGTCCTAAAAAACTGTGTAGACCAAGTGAAAACCGCTATAAATCAAACTATAGGCGATCGCTCTCATCCCTTGGGTTAGCGTTATTGTTTGTAAAAGCGATACGTTGCTTTGCCATCCAATGCCTGTAAGCAGAGCTATTCCCGTTCCCCGTGGTTTAGAAAGCCAAATCTTCCGGAGAAAGAGTAGAATTTCCTGAAGGATAGGGCGATTCGCAATTAGCTTGCCTTCCTCCTCACACTCATGAGCAATTTTCCAGACTTATCCA
>DATNPI010000528.1:0-30171 GCA_036703325.1 Coleofasciculaceae cyanobacterium | reverse complement strand
GCAACCAAGCCGCCATAAAGGGTGAAAGAATGCCGGATATACCTAATGCTTCAGTAATAAATCCTGATAAGTAGTACGAAAAAATGATTACAACACTGATACCAAAGCTTGTGGCTCTCCCAGTGCGCTGGGGTCGAGTTCCCAATGCGGCACCGACTAAGCCAAAAACCAAGCAAACAAAGGGAAAAGAAAGTTTTTGTTGAATACGCAGTTCGTACTTCCGGAGCTTCTTCAGATCACCAGTAATCCGCGCTAGGTCCATACGCTCTAGTATTTGAGCAATGTTCATCTGAGCTGAGTCACGGTCTTTCGTTGCAAAATCTAGAGGCGCTTTTGGAAGTTTGAGCTGTTGATTTTCAAAGCGCAGAATATTGCGGTACGAAGCATCCGGAGAAATCACATAGATGGTACCGTTGAAGAAATCCCAAGTATTTTCAGTGCGATTCCATATAGCAGATTCGGCCGTGACAATTTGATTAAGCCCCTGTTGAGACCAGTCGAGGATTGTTAGACCTTTCATGCGCTCTCCGTCGAATTGATTGGCATAGAATAAGCGCTTGAGTTCCCGACTTTTCTCGCCATTCGGCTTAGTTACTTCCCCGTATTCGGGATAGAAAATGTTGCTTTCCTGGAAGGTTGGCTTTTCGGAGTTAACAGCCTTCTCCAGGGTAGTAGCCGCCTGGTAGTTGGCAGTTGGCACAACCATCTCATTGAATAAGAACGTACACCCCGTAACCAATAAGCTAAAGACGACAGCAGGCACGACAAGTCGGTAAATACTAACACCGCAGCTACGCAGGGCAATTAACTCACTATCGCTGCTGAGGCGAGAGTAGGTCATCATTGCCGCTAAAAGCGTAGACATTGGGAAAGCATAGGAGATGAACTCTGGCATCTTCAACAACAGCACTTCCAGGGCAACCGTGAACGGCAGTCCAGCATCGGTAACTCGGCGCACCAAATCAAATAATGTACCGATCGCTACACCAACTGAAGAAAACGCCCCAACGCCAAAGAGAAACGGTTGGAGGAGTTCCATGGCGAGGTAGCGATCCATGATCGACAGACCAGGAATTAGCGAGATGGAGGACTGAGGTTTACCGAAGGTCATATACCACTAGAAATCTTGCAAAAATACGCGGCGATGCAAATTGCGACTACACAAACCAAGTCCCCTTACGTAGACGCCTATTTGTCTAGTCCCAAACTTCAGTCTGTAGGTGTGCATCGACTTTTGCAAGAGGTTTCGGTCAAGTTTTCGGACTCCTGGTATAACCGCTAAATTCCATAAGGTCGAGGATAGGGCTTTAGCAGTGTCTTACCTTGATAGACGTGAAGGACTTCTATAACCCCCCCGCCTCGTCGTATCGGTACTGTACCGATTTTCTGGAGGCTGCTGAAGTAAGCCTGATATTTATCCATCAGCTCTTTTTTTTCATCAAAGCGGGAAATAGTAATATACAGTGCGTCTTTTCCCAGCCACTGATCAGCCCGTGACCAGAACGCAAAGCCACGAATATCATCACACAAGCAAGTAATCGGTGTGTGATCTAGAGGCGCTAGAGCCATGCCAATCGGTGCAGCGAGGTAATAGCCATTGGAGAATACAAAGCTAGAGTTCCGCAACGCCGTACTGAGAACAGGGGATTCAGCAAAGCCGCGTCGCAGTTGCTGGATATCAATTAATTCCGTAGAGGGGTCATCCTTAGGAGGCACGAACCCTCCCAGTAGAGCATATTGGCTCCCACTTTGCAGTGTCCCCGTTGCGACATGGAGTAGGGCAAGTAGTAAACAGGTAGCGATCGCAATTCCTGAACCTTGCAACCATCGCCGCACCCCACGCCGAGATTGCTCCTGCCAAATGACGGCCTGTTGCCCTAGGAGCAACGTTAGCCCCCAAAATCCTGGCATCGGCCAACTGGGCAAAATTTGTTGATACCCTCCCATGAGGGTAAATCCGATCGTCAGAGGCAACGACACCCATAAGATTAATAACTGCTTTTCTCCTAAATCGCCTCTATCAGTTGGTGATTTTCGAGAAAAACGTCCAGTTATTTGAGCCAGTCCCGATCGCATACTCACCCACCACAGGGGCAATCCTAGCGTTGGGAACAGGTAAGCTACATTAACTAAAAAAACAAGGACTACATTCAACAGGTTGTAGCTTCTCTTGGGTACCCCGCGCTGTAGTTGAAAACGCAAGGATATCCAATCGTGCTGCATATTCCAGAACCAAATTGGGAAGATGGTTAGGATAAATAAGCCTAACCCCAACCAAGCCCACGGTGATAGCAGCGCTGAACGATGACGTGGACTGATTAAACAAAAACTAACTAACTCCAAGCCCAAAACAAAACCGTGATATTTGCCTAGGCAGGCTAAACCCACGAGGATACCAAGGATAGCTAGGCGATAGCTGGGGCGGTATGAACTAGACGATGAGGATTCTTCAGATTCTGATAAGCGGTTCTCCTGAATCGAGGGCTGAGGAAAAAATTCGTAGGCGGCACAACACAAACTAGCCGACCAGAAAAATATGAGTGGAGCATCCGGTAAGGTAAGGACGCCAAAGCCAACTAGGAAAAAGGGAGTGATGGTAGCGATCGCTAAAGTTAGTCTGGCAGCTTTTACACTGAAGAGTTGGGCACTGGTTAGATACAGCAGCAACAAACTACCTGTATGCAAAATCAGCGTTCCCAGACGAATTGTGAACTGAGATACGTCTCCTGTCAGCCACGGCCCCAAGCCAGTTGTGAGCGCAACCAATACTGGATGATCGAAATAGTTCCAGTCTAAGTGCAGGGTGTAGAGATAGTAGTAGGTTTCATCAAAACCAGGGTAGAGCCAGAAAGCAATAAAGCTCCGAAACAGCAGTCCCCCAACCAGCAAAAAAAGTACTGACTGATTGGCTTTTTGAGCCAACCATTTCTGAGCTATTTGCATTAAAGAACCTTATCCCTTGATACACGGAGTAACTGATAAATTCCAAAATTCGCGATTTCTTGATACTGATTGGGTGCCAATCCCGCTTTTATTAAGGATTTACGAGTGGCTACCACCAGTACAGATTGAGAACGGGATTTCTGCGTGGCCTCCTGGAGATAGGGAAGTGCCTTGGCGACATCAGGGATATAAGTCACAGGTCGTTGTGTATAAAAAACTAAACTAGACTTATCGAAGCCGCTTGCCATCTCAACCAGTTCTTCTCCAGGAACTTGAACCTGAACTACAGACTGGGAGATTTGGCGTAAAGGCAATTGGCGTTCGGTATCGACAATCGTGAAGGCTGGTAAAGTCACGAACATCAAGAAGGCAGCAAATCCTAGAAAAGTGACGAACCAGATCCCATGAAGTTGCCGTCGCAGCAGTAGAACTATCCCAGCGATCGCACTTGTGCCCCAAATTACTGTCCCGATTGGGGACAAATTGGCTTGGTTTACCAGCGCACCAAGGTTGGGCATAGAAGAGTCATTCCCCAGCAAGCTAGGCGTGTAGAAACTAGCGGCTGTAAGTAGCACAAAAAGCGCAATACTCAAAAAACTGACTAGCTTCAGGCGCTTGCTAGTTTGATGGAAAACTTGCACCTGAACAATCTGATTACTCCACCAAAGTGCTACTAGAATCGCTGCCCCAGGCATCAGCGGTAGGGTGTAGCTGAAGTATTTGGTGACGGAGATTGTGAAAAAGGTCAAGATAACTACAACCCAAAACAGGGCGAATAGTCCAAGCTGGGCTTTTCGAGGTGATTTGAGCCATTTCCGGCGCTGGAAAACTGGGAATTGAGCGATCGCAATTGGTAAAGCGATTGACCAAGGAGCAAAGCCAACGAAGGCTACCAGTAATTGATAGTACCAAGGTGCCCAATGTTGATTGACGATGCTAGTAAATCGTTCAAAATTGTGGTGACCAAAAAATGCATCAATATAAGTCTGACCATTACGCAACGTCACCAGAATGTACCAGGGTAGGCTTATAGCCAGAAAAATCAAAGCCCCGCGCACGAGAAGTATCTCTCTGAGAACTTCCCTGACTTTGCCAACATAAAGTAGGAAGGAACCGATAATCAACCCCGGCAAAACAATACCAATCGGGCCTTTAGCTAACACAGCCAAAGCAATCAGAACGTAAAAAGCCAGATACCAACGGGTTTGCACCGTCCGTCGTTCTGGTTGGGCATAGCCGATAAAAAAAGCCAGTAGCCCGCCTCCCATACAAGCACTCAGCAACATATCTGAGTAACCCGTGCGCCCAAAGAACAACGTCATCGGATTTAAGGCAACCATAGCTGCTCCTAGGCTTGCTACCAACCAGGAGTGCCATTGAAGTGATGGGGTATTAGAGATTGGGGATTCCTCATGGGGATGACTCTTTTCTCCTCCCCAGTCCCTTGTAGGATTGCCAAAATGCCTGAGAGTGTAGAAGCAAAAACTGGTGAGAGCCAATCCGGATAGTGCTGAAGGGAGTCGCACGGCAAACTCGTTAACACCGAAGATTTTGTAAGCAATTACCATCAGCCAGTAAATCAACGGTGGCTTATCAAACCGAGTTGCCCCATTGAAGAAGGGAGTAATCCAATCTCCAGTAACCGTCATCTGTCGAGCCGCTTCAGCAAACAGTGGCTCTGTCTCATCGATCAAGCCAATGCTGCCCAAATTCCAAAAGAAAGCCAGGGAGCTAATCAAAAGCACCCACAATGTTGACAGTACCCAAGGCACGGCAGGCTGCCGCTCCCAGGTTTTCAAGCCGTGAGTAACTATACGATTGAAACTGATTTTCATAAGCCTTGATGACCACTCAGCGAGTCTTGTCGAGCACGAGGAACTTCACGCAAACAAGAAAAGGGAGAGTCGTGTGTGCTTACTCGCCCTAGTTAAGGATGTATAAACTTCTATTTATTTACGCACACTATCGAGAATCTCCCCAATCCCTTATCTCTGATAACGAGGGGTAATAGGCTTCTAATCCTGGGGGGAGTGGCTCAAACTGTAACGGTTTCGAGTAAAAACCCTCAGCAATGGCAGGTAAAATCTGGCTCAGATACATGAAGTTGTTCTCGCTTTGAGCCTTTAGCTTTTGCCTGAATTCTTCCTCAGTTAAATGGTGAGTGGTTAGCCAGGATTTTAGATCCCCCCCAGCCCCCCTTTTTAAGGGGGGAGAAATGCGAGAGTGTGGCTCCTTCATACCTGTTCCCCCCTTAGCAAGCCGGAGCTTTAGTGAGAAGGTTAGGGGGGTTAAGCATTGCTGTATATACCCCTGCACATCGTCCCGATCTGGTTCGGGATAGTCTCCTAAATCTAGGATCTGGGATGGCGCTTCGATTAATAAACGCGATCGCTCTCTTAAAAAAGGTCTGCGGGTGAGGAGGAAATAGACCCTTTCCGGGAGATATCTGGGGAGATAGAAGAGATTTGAGCCTGAGGGTTGGCTGTTGTGGTCAATTACGTCTAGGGCATCAATCGCAATGATAAGCCGTCGATCAGCTTCTAGGTTATCGCTAATTTTCTGAAGTAACAGAGACAGAAACCAACTCCCCTCTGTGGCGTTATCGGGTAGAGGCACAACATATTGTGCCCCTACATGGGGGTAATGGTCGAGCAGTTGATTGCAAATCGTAGTGAGAAATTGGTCAGCGCGATTTTTGCCCTCAACTTGGGCGTTGTAATAGGCAACGTGGGGATTTTCGGTTACATACTTAGCGAGGATGGCACTTTTGCCGCTACCAGGTGTGCCGACAATGGTGAAATAACCGCGATCTGCCCTTGGCGGCAGCGCTTCGCTATCGCACTTATGAAAAAATTCGTTGATCGCAGCAAAGACAAATTTATGACCAACAAAGTTTTCGCTTTTTTGTCTAATTAGTTGCTGAAACTCTGGTGGATGTCCTCTGGTATTGGTTACGGTTGGGGGTCTAGGTGTTGAATTCATGGTTGTTTTCCCACGACTGGTGGACAAAAAATTGGGAATAATTGAGAGAGCGATGAGGAAACAACAATGCTTACTTCCATTCTTGCCAAGGACAATTTTTCATTAGAAGATTTTGTGGCGAATCCTCCCGATCATATGGAGTGGGTGGATGGTAAACTAGTCGAGAAAAATGGCATGACACTCAGGCATGGCAAAATTCAGTTAAGGCTTGGTCGTTACTGGGAGGATTACAAAGATTCCAACGGACAAGGTGGAGAAGTTTACACTGATGTGCCTTGCCGTACTAATAAGCAGGGACGCTCTCCTGATGTGGCTTATCTTACTGCTGAACTGGTAGCACAGTTTGGTAAGGCTGCTACTTTGCCCCAGAGTTTCCCTTTGTGTGCGGAGATTGTTTCGCCTACTGATATTGCTGAGGATGTGTTGCTGAAAGCGGAGGAGTACTTAGAGTCTGGCGGTGAAGAAGTTTGGTTGGTGTTTCCTGAGAGTCGATGGGTGATGGTCATTACTGAAAATCAGGGTTTAATGTTTACATCGGGTCAAGTAGTTAGTACTCAAAAAGTCTTGATCGGTTTCAGTGTGCCAGTAAATGATTTATTGGCTTAAGCAATTCCAACATCCTTTCAGTCGCAAAAAATGTACCCGCCCTGAGCGCTCACCCGCCACAATTGTCACTCCATCTGGTGCAACGGCACAGCATACTAACTGACCATCCCTGCTGAAACTGGCAACCATCTCGCCGCTTTTCAAATCCCAGAGCTTGAGAGTGTTGTCCTCTGAAGCTGAGACTGTCTGTAACCAATTGGGAGCGATCTCATCCAGCGCATCAACGACAATGACCAAGCGATCGTCAGCAGGAAGTTTTTTGCTAACTTTAGTCAGTAACGTCGTCAAATCGTTATCGTTTGCATCCTGCAACTGGTAGCAACTAATTAATTGTTGACGAATACTTTTGAGGAAGAGTTCAGGATTATTGGGTGAGGGGTAACGCCTCCTGGAAATTCGCCAACGGTATCTTTAAATCCCCGGCGAGTTGACAACGCAGCCATTATTTAGTCAGGACTTACGCAAACACCATTGTTTTGCCCCCCCAACCCCCCAACCTTGGGGGGAGTAAATCCGGTTCCCCCCAGATTTGGGGGGCTAGGGGGCGAATGCGTAAGTCCTGTTAGTGAAAAGCCTAAATTTAGCTGTACAGAATAATTGAGAGAGCAGCAAGCAGTAAAGGTGGCGATCTCTATCCACTTACTTAGGCTTAAACATCCTTTTTCAAGTGTTCCGTCCACTGGGAAATTTGTGCCGCTGTCATATTGCCTTTTGGAGACAGGCGTGCATCCTGATACCCCCATTGATCCACATCAACTTGGTACTGCAACGGCGAGAGAAGTGTGCCCTGACACAGTTTGGTTTCGGGAGGAGTACTGCTTCTCTCATCCTGTAGACGCTGGAATAGCTCATCCATAACCCAATCGGGAATGTGCGATCGCTCCCCAGGATAGATGAAGCCAAAGAGAATCACATGGCTGAGAAGTACCCGCCAGTGGGAACCAAACCGCTCCAGAAGGCGCGGCCAATCCAAGCGATCGCTACAAGCACGAATCAGATGCGCTACATCCGGGCCATCAAAGCGATCGCGAGCCATTACGAACGCCTTTGAGCAGATTATCTCCTCCGGTGGGCATAGCCGAACGGGCATACCCAGAACTTCATCCTCAATGGCATATTCAAACCAGCGATCATCAACCTCACCCATACCATTGGCGGAGTTGAAGATAAGATCCACAAAGTCATCGCCACAACAAACTTTTCCCAGCCAGTGAGACAGCGCCAGTTCAGTATCGTAGCCATTTTTAGAGAGTAACTCCAGAGCTGGCAGACAATCATTGGGGCGAACAAAGAGGTCTAAGTCCTTCGTGTGGCGTGCGATTTCCGTGTAACGCTCGAAAGCATAGCCACCGCCGACGAGAAATGGTATTTGAGATTTGCTCAAAACATCCATTAATTGACAATAAAAAGCACGGGTTTGTGGATCGAGTTCGACTTGGTTGAATACTTGAGTTTGCATAATGCCTGCCCTAAAGGCTTCTGAGCTTTCGGGTACCCTCAGACCATTTCTCCATTGGGCAACCGACAACTCGGTTCATAATCCCTAATCGTGACCCAGAACCCGGAACCTAGCCTCAATCTTGAGACCGAAACCGAACGGGGGATAAATTTGACTAAAGTCCTGAAAAATACTCCCAACGACGCATGAAAGCCATCCAACCCCCTGCGACATTATGAAGACGAACACCCTTGACTCTATCTAGAAGGGTGACTATTAAGAAAACGTTAAGGGAGGAACTGATGGCAAGTGCAAAGGAGGTGGTGCGTCTGGCTGCGGTTGGAGATATCCACTGCACCAAGACATCTCAGGGAGTTCTACAACCCCTGTTCTCAAAAATCACCGAGACTGCCGACGTGCTCCTGCTGTGTGGCGATGTGACTGATTATGGGCTGCCCGAGGAAGCCCATGTCCTAGTTCAGGAGTTATCGGCTGTCAGTATTCCCACCATTGCCGTTTTTGGCAACCACGATTATCAATCTGGTAAGCAAGATGAAGTCCAGCAAATTCTTACTGATGCGGGTGTCACTGTGCTAGATGGGGATTCCTGTGAGGTTCAGGGTATCGGCTTTGCGGGTGTGAAAGGCTTTGCTGGAGGCTTTGGCTCCAAGGCTTTGGGCCCTTGGGGTGAGGACTTAATCAAGCAATTTGTGCATGAGGCAGTGGATGAAGCCTTGAAACTCGAAACAGCTTTGGCAAAGCTACAAACTCCCCAGCGCATCGTCATGCTCCACTATTCGCCCATCCAAGCTACGGTTGAGGGAGAGCCGCCTGAGATTTTTCCATTTCTAGGTTCCAGCCGTCTTGAGGAACCGCTTACTCGTTATGAGGTGACAGCGGCTTTTCATGGTCATGCCCACAAGGGACATCTGGAGGGGCGAACAAGTAGCAACATTCCCGTCTACAACGTGTCCATGCCGCTCTTACAAACAGCCCTCCCTGATCAACCACCGTTTCGTCTACTAGAAATTCCAGTAGAACCTTAATAAACTAAACCAGAAATGACTACCACCACAGACCGCAACGAACAGATTAAGAAGCTGCGTGAACTAGTCAAAGACATTGAGATTGGGATGCTAACGACAATAGATGAGGACGGAACTCTCCACAGCCGCCCGATGTCAACCAATGGGCAGGTCGAATCTGATGGTACTCTTTGGTTCTTCACCTACGCCAGTTCCCACAAGGTGACTGAAGTTGAGCAGCATCAGCAAGTTAATGTTAGTTTCTCAGCACCCAGTAAGCAGCGATACGTGTCGATGTCAGGTACAGCACAACTGGTGCAAGACCGCAACAAAATTCAGGAGTTGTGGAAGCCAGAACTCAAGGCTTGGTTTCCCAATGAACTGGATGAACCTGATATTGCCTTACTTAAAGTCAATGTAGTAAAGGCAGAGTACTGGGATGCACCGTCGAGCTGGGTTGCACATACCATTGGGTTGGTGAAGGCGATCGCTACAGGCGAGAAAGCTAGTAGCGGGGAGAATGAGAAAATTAACTTGGGGTAAGCATTCGATGAAAGGGTTGGTTTGGGTGACACTTGCCCTGATATTGTCGGGGTGCGAATCTGTCAGCCAATTTCTCCCACCCTCGGCACAGGTTAATCCTCGCTCCAGTTCACCGCCAACTCCCCGCGCTACACCCCAATCTCCTACAACGGCTCAAATGGAAGCGCAGGTGCGCCAGCGGGTTAATGAAATCCGCCAAAAGCAGGGTTTGAGCCAACTTCGACATAATGAAAAATTGGCTCAGGTTGCCCGCAACTACAGCCAGCAGATGGCCCAGAAGAACTTCTTCAGCCACACCAGCCCTGAGGGTAGCACGATGGTGCAACGAGTCAAATCGGCAGGAATTTTCTACTTCATGGTTGGTGAGAATCTCTATATGTGTACCAATATGCCTCAACCCGTACCTTCGGCAGTGCGAGGCTGGATGAATAGTCCGGGGCACCGCGAGAATATGCTACGTCCTGAATATCGAGAGACAGGTATCGGGGTTTGGCGCACTGGCAACTCCTACTATTTCACCCAGTTGTTTATGCGATCGTTCAGCTTGGACTAGTTCATATCGCTTCAGCCCTCATACCTCGCTGCCCAGTTTTGAACTCCCAATCTCAACCCTAGAAAGATGTTACTTTTTAATTTCCACGATGGGTCTGAGATCATCTTCATCTTTTGTTAGATTAACAACCGACTGATTTAACACTAATTCCTGCCTTTCTTAATTAAAATTCTGCGATATCTGGGGTCTATGTCGGCTCCATACTCCCCTCGCTAAGTATCACGCGCTGAATCGAGGCCGCTACGGTTGGGTGAAAGCCATGCGATACAATGCAAAAAAACAGTTTACCTGCCGAGCCTTATCAAATGAAGCCATCAAAAACCGCTAATCTCTCCAGTGAGAAAAACCTGGAGGCAATGAAAAATTTTTCTGAGACGTATGCCAAGCGGACTGGCACTTACTTCTGTGTTGACCCTTCGGTGACAGCGGTGGTAATTGAAGGACTCGCCAAACATAAAGATGAACTTGGTGCTCCTTTGTGCCCTTGTCGCCACTATGAAGACAAAGAAGCAGAAGTAAAAGCCGCCTATTGGAACTGTCCTTGCATTCCCATGCGTGAGCGAAAAGACTGCCACTGTATGTTGTTCCTGACGCCGGATAACGAATTTGCCGGTGAACAGCAGGACATTGCCATAGAAGAAATTCAAGCTGTGCGAGACAGCTTGGCATGACACCTGTCATACCACCTCAAGAATTTTGGCAGGGTGTCGAGCAATTCAATCACCAGGAATTCTACGCCTGTCACGACACCCTAGAAGCGTTATGGATGGAAGCATTAGAGCCGCAAAAGCGGTTTTATCAAGGCATTTTACAAATTGCTGTTGCCTGCCATCATTTGGGCAATCTAAACTGGCGTGGCACTGTGATTCTGCTGGGTGAGGGAATCGGACGCCTCAAAGACTATCAACCTGTCTATGAGGATATTGATGTCACAGGGCTACTAACGGAGAGTTACGAGCTGCTAAAAGCGCTGCAACAAGTGGGGCCTGAGCAAGTAGCTGATTTTGTTAAACACCTGGAAGCGGCGGAAACAAACGGTGTTGACGAGTTCAGCGGCGAAGCTGTTAGTCGTTTACCCAAAATTCTGCGAGTTGGCGATACCACAGACTAGAGCGTCTTTCTGAGACTCCCCCAGGCTTCTATCGGTGGAGTTCCTAATTTGAGCATACTCTCCGTCACTAGTGCAGGTTGGCAGAAGTTTCCCACCAATTCTCTCGCCTATGAGGAGGTGAGGGGGTGAGAGGTTAAGCTCATCCCACGAGGCTCAGTACGTGGGATTGGACTTCGTCCCGCTTCGCTAACACGTTAGTCGTCAGTTGTACGATGAAGCTAGTTGTCAGTCGTTTATTTCTACTGACGACTGACAACTGACTACTTTCTGCCACGCTGTACTAGAAACATTTGAAGGTGCCTAGTCGTCTAAATGCCTACAGCATATAAGTAAATATTTTTTATTTGGTGGAGTGGAGTGGATGAGCTTTCGAGCTGGATTTTTGTAAACTATGCACAGCAGCATCATAGTCTTTGAGCGTCAGTAACTTATGCAACCAATGAAGCTCTCCTTTCAACTTACTTCCAACTTGAGGCGACACCTAGGTTTAGCACTAATGCTTCCAGCTACCTTGGTGGGAGCGATCGCTATTCCGTTTCACCTCCAAGACGCCCAAGCCCAAACCGGGGATGGACGTGCTCTCACCGTTCGTGCTGATGTCCAGGAAGCCAACTCCCAGACTGGCGTCGTCACAGCTCGTGGAAACGTACAAATTGACTACCCATCTCGGCAAATTCAGGCAACGGCCGCCCAAGCCCAATACTTCAGTCGTGAGCGCCGTATCGTTCTCACTGGTAATGTCTACGTTTTGCAGCAAGGCAATAGTCTACGAGGCGAAACTATCACCTACTTGATTGATGAGGGGCGCTTTGTGGCGATGCCAAGAGCTCAACGGCAGGTAGAATCCATTTATCTCGTTTCTGACCCAGAAGCCCCCACAGAACCAGCAGCACCAGTTACTCCTCCCTTCAATCCCAAACCGGCTTTTAAGACGCCCGTCAGTGAACCATCATCTGGGCGTTGAGCTAATGGTGTCAGGTGTTGTTAACGCGAAGAGCCTAACTTGACAATAGAGGGGGAGAGGGAGGGAGAGGGAGAGAAAAGAGATTTTCATCCAATGTTTGTGGGCGATCGCTCATGGGATGTATCTGAAAAATCTTTTAAGTAATGACTGATATCTGTGGTTCCAAATCCCAAATCTAGTTGGGGGGCTTTTTTTAAGCCCCAATATGTTAGATATGGGGTATTTTTATACTTCATCCTTCAGTTGACAACTCTTGAGAGCGATTCACGAACGCTTTTCAGATTCGTTATGCATGAAAGAAACACTACTAGTAGAGCGTCAAGGTCGATTTGAGGGGTAAATGTTAAGACACTTCTCCCTTGTCCTCAAGAGTCTCCCTTGTCCTCTCCCAACCCGTCAATTTAAGGTTGACAGACTACTAGGGCTTCTCCCCCTCTCCCCCTCTCCCTCTCGTGTTTCTTAGGAGGTGACAACATTGAAAATTGTATTAGAGAATATCCACAAGTCCTATGGCAAACGGGCTATTGTCAAGCGTGTCAACGTTTCAGTGGCACAAGGGGAAGTAGTAGGACTGCTTGGTCCCAACGGTGCCGGGAAAACTACGACTTTTTACATTGCAACAGGTTTAGAAAAACCAAATCAAGGCACAGTTTGGTTGGATGATTTAGACATAACAGCTCTACCGATGAATCGACGGGCGCATCTAGGGATTGGGTATCTTGCTCAGGAAGCCAGTATCTTTCGTCACCTGAGTGTCCGGGATAATATCCAACTCGTGCTAGAGCAAACTGGAGTGCCTCGTCAGGAGTGGCGATTACGGCTGCACAACCTGCTGAGAGAGTTTCGCTTAGAAAAAGTTGCACATACCTTGGGAAATCAAGTATCTGGAGGAGAGCGGCGTCGGACAGAACTGGCAAGAGCCTTAGCCGCTGGTATGGAAGGGCCGAAATTTTTGCTCCTGGATGAACCATTTGCTGGTGTTGACCCAATTGCCGTATCAGAGATCCAAAAAATTGTAGCGGGACTGCGCGATCGCCAAATGGGGATTTTGATCACCGACCACAACGTCCGAGAAACCTTAGCGATTACCGATCGCGCTTACATAATGCGAGATGGACAAATCCTGGCTTCTGGCAGTGCCGAAGAACTTTACAACAACCCCTTAGTGCGACAGTACTACCTAGGTGATGAGTTTCAGCGATAAAAGGCGATCGCTAGCTCTCCTTCGAGAAGCTTCCATTCTAGGAAAAGCAAGTGAAAAGATGAACTACCGCCAGTGCCTAAACGGCTCAGGCGGTTTCTGTACTCAAAGGGGAATGCCTAAGCTTAGACTTGCGCCCAAGTTTAGGTCTTACTCCCCCTCCTACAGCAGAGACGGCTGTTCCATCCGCCTTTAACATTCTGATACCCTCTGCTCTAATATTCGTCGCTGCGTTGCCATCTCGGTCATGATGAATTCCACAGTGAGAGCAAGTCCACTCTCTAATATCAAGCGGCAATTCATCAACTTGGTGATAGCAATTAGAGCAGAGTTTAGAACTGGGGAACCATCTGTCAATCTCAACCAACTTTCCACCTTTTTGTTCTAGCTTGTAGGCTAAAAAGTTAGTGAACATTCCCCAGCCAGCATCAGATATTGCTTTTGCTAAGTTGCGGTTACGAACCATGCCTTTAACATGAAGATTTTCTACTACGACAACTTGGTTTTCGTTGACGAGCTTCCGTGAAAGCTTATGTAGGAAATCCTGCCTAGAATTGCTTACTCGTTCGTATACCTTAGCTACAAACTTTCTATACTTATTGCGTAAGCGACTCCCTTTTTGCTTCCTCGCTAATTTCTGTTGCTTGCGCTTGAGGTTTTTCTCATGCTTGGCTAGATGCCTGGGATTGTCATACTTGGAAACTTTGCTACCATCACTGACAATTGCCAAGTGGGTCAATCCCAGGTCTATACCAACAACCTTGCCATCGGTAGATGGTTTTGGTAATTCTCCGTCAACTTCTGTGATCATAGACGCAAAGTATTTCCCCGATGGGTCAAGACTTACAGTTACAGTTTTAATTTTCCCTTCAATTTGACGATGGAGTTTAGCCTTTATACTTCCAATCTTCGGAAGCTTTATCGCTTTATTTTCCACCGTTACCCCTTGAGGGAATTGAATTGACTGCCTACCGTGTTTGGACTTGAATCGAGGGAACCTTGCTCTACCTTCAAAGAAGTTTTTATAAGCCGTTGTCAGGTTGAGCGTTACAGCTTGCAAAACCTGGCTGTAGCATTCACCTAACCACTCAGTTTCTTTGTCTTTCTTGAGTTTAGGTAAAAGTGAGTTGAGTGCTGAGCGTCCTAGCCCCTTACCTGTTTCTTTGTAGGTTTCGATGGACTTGTTTAGCGCCAAATTCCACCACCATCTAGCACAGCCAAATGATTGAGCTAACAGTGCAACTTGTTCAGTTGTTGGATATAGCGGAACTTTGACAACTT
The DNA here is from genome assembly GCA_036703325.1 of Coleofasciculaceae cyanobacterium. Lineage (GTDB taxonomy): Bacteria > Cyanobacteriota > Cyanobacteriia > Cyanobacteriales > Coleofasciculaceae > DATNPI01. The sequence continues at coordinate 15,524 of DATNPI010000528.1, read as the reverse complement.
TTCTCAGCACTCGACTCACCCCTTTTTACCAGTATATACAATTTGCGATAAGCTACTCAAAGAGTGTTGGAAACCGGAGGGACGGAGGTTCCCCCTGCTATCACCCCCCAGTCACTCCGCGTCAGGGGGATTTCCCGCAGGTTTCTGTTAAATGAAGCTGATGCAACGCTGTGCCAATCGAATAATCTATTGAGGTTTCATAAACAGGTGACAAAACCCAAGTTTATATTGTGCAGTTTAGATGCATAGCAGCTTATTACTTCAGCCTTCATCCTTTACACTTCAAACTTTAGATGACATTCGGTAAATCCCTATCTCTCAACTGGTTCATTCCTGGCATACCGGTCATGGATCGCTACATCGCTACGGAACTCATCCAGCCGTTTCTTTTTGGCGTCGGCGCTTTTTCCTCAATCGGAGTAGCGATCGGTACATTATTTGATTTAGTACGGCGAGTTACCGATGCTGGATTGCCCTTGGGGATTGCCGTTCAAGTACTGCTATTGAAGATGCCAGAGTTCATCGCCTATGCTTTCCCGATGTCCACGCTTTTAGCCGCACTGATGACCTACTCTCGCCTCAGCAGCGATAGCGAGTTAATTGCCCTACGCAGTTGTGGGGTTAGTGTCTATCGGCTCGTCACGCCTGCGATAATCTTGAGCTTATTTATCACAGGGATGACATTCTTATTCAACGAGCTGGTTGTTCCCAGCGCCAACTATCAGGCGGAGGCCACCCTCAACAAAGCCCTCAACTCCGAAAAGCCAAGCTTCCAAGAAAACAACATTTTCTATCCTGAATACGAGGAAGTCATCCAGCCCAATGGCGAAGCTGTCCGGGGACTCAAGCGCTTATTCTACGCCAATCAATTTGACGGTGAGCGTATGAAAGGTCTAACGATCCTCGACTGGTCTCAGCAGGGACTTAGCCAAATTGTCACCGCTGAATCAGCCAGATGGAACCCCGTTCAAAATACTTGGGATTTCTTCAACGGCACCATCTATGTCATCTCTCCTGACGCCTCCTACCGCAACATCCTGCGCTTTGAAAACCAACAGCTGAAAATTCCCAGAGCGCCGTTGGATTTGGCAGGTAAAGACCGTGACTCCACTCAGATGAACATCCCTGAACTCCTTGAGTATATGGAGATAGTGCGGATTGGTGGTGATATGAAAAAACTTCTAAAGGTCAAAGTGAGTTTCCAACAAAAAATCTCTTTTCCCTTTGTTTGCCTAGTCTTTGGCTTAGTGGGTTCTGCTTTGGGAACTCGACCCCAACGCACTGGGAGAGCCACCAGCTTTGGGATCAGTGTTATAGTAATTTTTGCCTACTACCTATCAGGATTTATCTCCGGGGCATTCGGTCAGCTCAGTATTCTCTCACCCTTTATGGCGGCGTGGTTGCCAAACTTCTTCGGTCTAGGGGCGGGGGGATTTTTATTATTCAGAGCAGCTCAATAGGTATCCTTGTTAGATAGCTAGGACTTATGCCTTGTCCCCCTGTCCCCGAAACCTAGGGGTAGTTAAACCTTTCCCTGCCTCTCTATCCCCCCAAAGTTGGGGCAGAAGAGAGACTGAGGGGGTCTGACCTACCTGGAGATAGCGCGTAATTCCTGACAAAATCAACAAAACCCTGAAAGATACTTTTTAGAACTGAAATATACTTTATTAGCATCTAGGAAAGAAGACAGAAGAATCTAGAGCAATTATCCTTCCAGATTTTTCAAGACCTTTACACTTCAACTGGACACCTTGCGCCATGTCACCTTTTAATCAATTTCCTGGCCACTTCCGTAATCTCAATAGCCCACGACAGCTGCTTAAGCAACCTGGGTTTTGGGCAATATCTGCCGCGCTGGTGGTATTAGGGCTTTCTGCTTGGGAGTACTGGAAAAACCCAGGCTGGTTTAATTCTCTTGCCAGTAATCAAGGTGCTGTCTCAGAGCAGCCAACGGTAAAGCCAACACTCTCTTCTGAAACACCGCCGGCGACTAGTGCTAATCTCAATAGTTCTTCGGGGTCTTTAAAAGAATTTAACCCCACAAGTACTTTACCCCGAGACACTCTACCATCCCTGAACTATCAGGCCCCAAAAACACAGGGGTTACTGACTCCATTGCCTTCCCTTCAAACAAGGACTAGCTTCCGACCAGCACAAAGCAGCCTAAGCTTGGGAACATCTCAGCCGAGGCTGAACACCAGTAACCCATTGGCTGCATCGCCGCAAAAATTTGTAAATACTCGTTCTCTGTCCGCAAGCAGTCGGTTTACTAACATTCCAAGCTTTAGTAGAGATTCTTCCTCATTAACACCAGGAGGCACCACTAACTCGGCTTTGAGCTTCAATTCACTCAAATCTCCTAACAACCCAGGTGCACTACCCACAACTCCGTTGCCAAATGCCCTGAACAGAGTTGCAGGTCCTACTTCTACCACGGCTAACGAAGCTCGAATGCCCGCCAACGCCCAAAATCAGTCATTACCAACTTCCACTTCTGCAGGAAGGCTTCCTGCAATGCCCAGAACTGTACCCGTACTAACTGGCTATAATCCTGCGGCAGGACAGCTTCCTACTGAACCTGCCGCTGTGCCCGGAGTAACTGGCAATAATCCTGCTACAGGACAGCTTTCTGCGGTGTCTGCGACTGCACCCGGAGAAACGGGCAATCCTTCTCTAACGACGCCTTCAAGCCTTCTAAATCCTGACACCCTTATAGCACCGTCTCCATCGGTAGTACCGTCTCCATCGCTAGCACCGTCTCCATCGACTACAGGCGTACAAGCGGCTGCACCAGCGGTACCAGTAGCACCAGTGAAGTTGAGTAAGTTTGGGCAATACTCTAACCAGCTTCCTGGTCAAACCAATGGGGTGACCAACCCTGGATTTGACTCGATGTTAGAAAATCCAGGGTTGCAACCGACTCAGGCGAATCTACCTACTTTCACTGCCCCCCCTGCCGTTCCAGGGAGCGAAGTTTGGGGTGTAGTTAACACTTTATCTAAGCAAGAGTGAGCAGTTAGCTATTTCTCTCCTAGGTGTTGTTTGTCCCCAAGGTAAAGGGTTTTTAGGCAAGGTCTGTACTGTTGAAGTGTTTGATAATTGCCTCGGCAAACTCAGAACACTTCAACGGTGGCTCGATCGGTGGGGTCATCATCCGGGCTAAGTCGTAGGTAACTTCTCCATTAGCGATCGCCCCTCCCATTCCCTGCTTAATCAAATCAGCCGCTTCCTGCCAGCCCATAAACTCCAACATCATTACCCCTGACAGGATAACTGAGCCAGGGTTTATCCGGTCTAAACCGGCATGCTTGGGTGCTGTGCCGTGGGTTGCCTCAAAAATGGCACAAGTGTCGCCAATATTCGCTCCTGGCCCCATTCCTAACCCACCCACGATCGCAGCAGCGGCATCGGATAGGTAATCCCCATTCAGGTTCATTGTGGCCAGAATCGAGTATTCATCAGGTCGCGTCTGAATTTGTTGGAAAATGCTATCAGCAATGCGATCGTTTACCATCACCTTCTCGTTCCATTGACCGTTTCCATGAGTGTCCCAGATGGCATTGAGAACACTTTCAACTTCACGGGCTATTTCAGCCTGTTTCTCTGGCGTCAGGGCGTCATAACCGGGTTCAATTTGACGGGCATTCTCTTCTAAGGTGATGTCTGGATTTTTCTCTTTGTTGCTGAGAATCCAAGATTCTCGTTCGGTAACACATTCTGCCCGAAATTCTGTAACGGCTAGCTCATAGCCCCAGTCCCGGAAGGCTCCTTCGGTGTACTTCATAATATTGCCCTTATGCACCAAAGTGACCTGCTGCTTCGCTTTCGGTAGCCGTAGGGCGTGCTGCATGGCGCGACGCACCAAGCGTTGAGAGCCAGTCTTACTAATTGGCTTAATGCCAATCCCAGAGTCGAGGGGAATCTGCTTTTTCCCATGTTCGGGTGTTCCTGGGATTAGCTCATTATTGAGCAGCGCAATCAGTTTGTTAGCCATTTCGCTACCTTGACGCCACTCAATTCCCAGGTAAATATCTTCTGTGTTCTCCCGGTAAATAATGACATCGAGTTTTTCCGGGTTTTTGTGGGGAGAGGGGGTTCCTGCGTAGTACTTACAGGGGCGTACACAGGCGTAGAGGTCATTAATTTGCCGCAGGGCGACGTTGAGCGAACGAATACCACCTCCAACTGGTGTTGTCAATGGACCTTTGATGGCAATGCCGTATTCTTGAATCGCTTGTAGCGTATCCTGGGGTAAATACTGGTAAGTGCCGTACTTGTCGCAAGCTTCGTCACCGGCATAGATTTTAAACCAACTGATTTGTCGCTTGTTACCATAGGCAGTGTGAACGGCAGCATCAATGACCTTCTGAGAGGCCGGCCAGATATCAACACCGGTGCCGTCTCCGCGAATGAAGGGAATAATGGGGTTATCAGGAACGATGGGTTCACCATCTTTGAAAGTAATGCGAGAGCCAGTATCGGGAGGCGTGATTTTCTCGTACATAGAGCGGTTAAGGTGAGTGGAATGAGGATAGGCAGTGCCCATGCAGGAAAACTACCAGATCTACTGAGGTGGAGCCGCTGAGTTAAGCTTTTTTGCAGATACAATGACAGCAATTTTCCTCGAAAGAAAAGATAGCACTATTCAACGAATCCGCCTAAATCTTCGCTTGAGATGAGGAGTGCACAGAATCAGATCTGCATATAGAGAATCATCATCCCCCTCCCCTTTAACTAAAAGCTTTTGCTAAGTTGGTACAGCATTGAGTCAGTAGGTGGAATCAGCCATTATGCTGAAATAGGGCAGGCAGGGGCGTACTGGCGAAGCGATCGCACTTTTTCTGGCGGCAACGTGAGAATCGATCTCGCTCGCATGTCTTCGGGTGTCAGCAACTCAGGCAATCATGTTAGCAACGGCGAACCCATCGGCGTGAGTTTAGCGGCTTGCTCTAGAGCTAGCTACCAAAAGCACCTCAAATCCCCCATGCCTCTAAAAACCAAGTCGCACTACTACCTATTGAAACAGTCCAGACGCTGCCTATGATTTTATGTGACATAAACACATCTGAATTCGGCATAAGGCTAAAAGCCTAATTCTTACGACCTGCTTGGTGAGGGTGTATTCCGCATTCTGGCGTTTTCTAAATTCTTAGCTCGAATTCAGGTAAACAGATATGGTGTATTGCTCACCTCAATGCTTTTCTCAAAATCTCCAACCGTTATGGGCGCAGGCTAGATTGAGTTCCTATTATCTCCAGGAACTCTCAGAAAAAGTGGTTCCAGAAAAACGATGAAAAAGATTTTAGTCGTTGACGACGATAGAACTTTGCGAACCGTCTTGACTCGATATCTTGAAAATCGGGGATACCAAGTTGAACAGGTGAGTTCTGGAACAGAAGCCTTATTGGCTGTCGCTAAAAATCCACCGGATTTAGTGGTTTCTGATGTGATGATGCCGGAGATGGACGGCCTAGAATTTTGCCGCCGCCTGCGAACTACTCCTTCCGGCCAACTGATGCCTTTTATCTTTTTATCGGGCAAAGGAGAACTGGAAGACCGGATTCATGGTCACTCGATTGGAGCAGATGATTATTTGACTAAACCAGTCGATCCCAGAGAGTTGGTGGCTAAAATTGAGGCCCAGCTGGAGCGATCGCGCCGTATCCATTCCGAGATTGTCCGGTTGATGCAGCTGACTATCGGTTCACCGACTGCCGTGCCACTCAGTCAATCTTCGACCCCGGAAGCCCCGGATATGTCTTCTGTTGATGCCGAGGTAGTAGCAACGCCTACCCCCTTGCCTTTGACACCAGCAGAAGAACGAGTATTTTGGGAAGTGATTCAGGGGTTGACCAACAAACAAATCAGCGATCGCTTATTTATCAGCCCTCGCACGGTTCAGACTCATTTGAGTAGTATTCTCAATAAGTTACAGCTGGAGAATCGCGCTCAACTCGTTCGATTTGCCTATGAACAGGGTTACCAAATCCCCCCTGAAGAGTAGACTACCCATAGTAGCACTTCTGGGACAACATGGGCTTTCCAGCAACCCTGTGTCCCAGAAGGCAAGCATTTATACTTGTGAAGCCTCTGCTTGATGTGCCCCTAATTGTTGAAGATGATTCCAGGTCTCTACAGCTTGAATGAACTGCAACAGGCGATCGCCCTTAATCCTGACCAGTGGCGACCGCTAGTATTTACTAACGGCTGCTTTGATCTGCTGCACGCCGGTCATGTAAGGTACTTACAGGTTGCCAAGTCCTTTGGGCGATCGCTCATCGTAGGGTTAAATAGCGATCAGTCAGTGAAAGCGATTAAGCCCCATACACCCGGATTTCCTCCCCGCCCACTTGTTCCCGAAACCCAGCGGGCAGAAGTTCTCGCAACCCTAAAACCCGTAGATGGTGTCGTAATTTTTCACGAAACCACAGCTACTTGCTTAATCCAAGCACTTCAGCCCGACATTTACGTAAAAGGAGGCGACTACAGCAGGTCAACGCTACCAGAAGCACCCGTTGTTCAAGCCTACGGGGGGCGTATAGAGTTAGTGAAAGTGGAAGTTCACACCTCAACCACAACCCTCATTAACCGCATCCTCCAAGCTCGGACTGAGTGAATCCTCTCAAGGGTTACAGGTTGAAGCTTAGAAGGTTGTAAACGTGTAATACCATTTGGGTTTAAACTTGACACATTTTAATTTCTGAAACTACCGAGTGACAAGGCTTTCAAAATCCAAAATCCAAAATCCAAAATCCAAAATCCAAAATGGTATAACGCTTTGCCGTTCGCACTAGCCTACCTGTTCCCCGTTGGCGAAGCCTTCTCCAAAAGAGCAGGGGTTGCCGAAGCGTCAGGCAGACTAGGTTAAAAGTTGATTGCTCTAAAAACTTTCAACTTTCAACCTGCCAACTTCCAACCCTAACCCCGACAATTAAATAGTTGCTGCAACCTCACTCCAAGTCGCTTCATGACAGACCAAACGACTGCATCACTAACAGAAGATTCGAGCAAGATTGGCGAACTGACGCGCCAGTTCCAATCTAGTCCTGAAAAAAAACAACTCCAGCTAATTCCAGAACTTGTCAGCACGGGCACTGCTGGCATAGAAGTCTTAATGGAATTTTTAAAGGCGCAACAGTCAACCCCTGTTAACCTCGTTGCAGGTCTTGCCTACCAAGCCTTGCATGATGCCGATACACCAACCACAAAAGAATTTCTTCAAACGCATTTCCCTACTGGCATCGTGCCCCTGCATTCTGACAGCGGCATTGACTACATAACCCTGCAACAGCATATTGTCAAGCAAGACTTTCTCTTAGCTGACCGTCTTACCCTGGAAAAACTCTGTGAGTTAGCCGGGCCAGCAGCAGTGCAGAGAAAATGGTTGTACTTTTCTGAAGTTGAGAACTTTCCCATTGCCGATCTACAAACTATCAATACCCTGTGGTTCATCCACTCTCAAGGTAAATTTGGATTTTCCGTACAGCGGGAGCTTTGGCTGTCTTTAAGCAAAAACTGGGACAAGCTTTGGCCTAAAATTGGCTGGAAAACCGGCAACAACTGGACCCGGTATCCCCATGAGTTTACCTGGGATCTCAGTGCCCCTAAAGGTCATCTCCCCCTTTCCAATCAACTGCGAGGTGTCCGAGTGATTGCCTCTTTACTCTCTCACCCAGCTTGGTCAGTTAAGGGTTAAAAATAGAGGCTAGTAGAGCGTCAAGGTCGATTTGATGGATAAATCGTTAAGACACTTCTCCCTTGTCCTCAAGAGTCTCCCTTGTCCTCTCCCAACCTGCCAATTAAGGTTGACAGACTACTAGGGGCTAGGGGAGAGATTTTCTTTCTTCGTTGTGAGCGACAGCTTATGGTGCCTAACAAGCAATTTCCATTACTCCATTTGTTTTTTCTCTGACATCATCCGGGAACCTTATGTATGGGAAGTAACACTTTAGTATGCTGTCGTGCCTTCAATTTTCAGGCTCGAAAGCCTTACAGCAAGGGTTACAGCGCCAAAAAAGTGCAAGTTAAATGGGCGGCTTAGTACTGAGCTTAGTGCTGCAAGCAATACATATGGGGTACGGGTTGTTATGGCAGAGCCAGAAAATAGAATTTTTTGCCATTTAGATGGACTAACGTCGGCAGGACGAGAACAAAAACGGCTCAAAGCACTTAAGGAGCGTGGGTTACTCACCGCTGAGACAGTCGCGGTTTTCGATGAAGCAACTCAGACTGCTGCCCGATTTTTGGATGCTCCCATCTGCATCTTGGGCTTAATGACGCAAGATCTGCTGCTGCTCAAATCAGCTGTCGGTTTATCAAGAGTGGGGTTAATGAATCCGCTGGCACAGTCGCGTCAGTTGCCGCGCCATGAGAGCTTTTGCACCTATGTGGTAGATAGTCATCAGGTTTTGGCAATCCACGATACGGCAAATAACCCTGTGCTTGCTAGTAGTTTGCTAGTTGGACATTACGGTATCCGTGCTTACTTGGGTGCGCCACTGTTGACGGTAGATGGGACGTGCCTGGGTACTCTGGCGGTGATGGATTGGGTGCCTCGCTGCTTTACCGCTAAAGACATTGAGTTTCTGGCAATTACAGCTCGCTGGTGTTTGAGTGAATTTGAGCAGAATCGTCTTTTGAAACCAGAGCGTACAAATTCTATCAGCGGGCTTCCCAAATCATCAAAATCTCTTCAGTACGGGGAAGCGTGGAAGTCTGGCTCAAAAATCGGTAGTCGAGACATTTTGAACGATTTGTCTGCTTACCTCACCTCAACTAACGCGATTAAATGCAAATTGCTCACTCAGCTGACGGAGGAACTACGGACACCACTAACATCAATCATGGGGATGGCGAGTGTGCTCGGTCGCGAAATTTATGGTCCTCTAACAAACAAACAAAAGGAGTACCTGGAAATTATCCATCACAGCGGTCAGCATTTGGTGTCGCTGGTTGAAGAAATTGTTGGTCTGGGTATTTGGGATGAGACGAGTGAACCACTCCCTCTGATGTCTGTAGATCTCGAAATGCTCTGTCAACAGGCAATCAATAGCTTGTTGGAGATGGCAAAGCGACGGCAGCAACAGATACGTTTATCGGTAGAGCCTGGAAGTCGCCTTGGGTTCCTAAACAAAGACAAGGTGCGGCATATGCTGTACTACCTGCTCTTTAGTGTGATTCAATCGGCTGAAGCGGGGCGTGAGATTCGCATCCATGTCTCTCGCCAAAGCGATTTAGAGACGAAAGCGATCGCGTCTCTACAAATAGCAGTTTGGGTTTCTCACCCTTGGCTGGAAGAAAGTCTACCTCAGGTGTATGGGGAAAGTGGCGAGTTGATGCTCTCATCACCATTAGTCGTCGATGCCGTTTCTGATACTTTAGAAACCCCACTGGACTCCGACAAGCTGGAAAGCGGCACACTGCCTTCGAACTCTTACCTCCAATCTGCCAATCAGGTACTCTCAAGTACCTCGGTTTGCCCCGCCTTTACTTTGAAGCAGAAACTAAACAATGCATCTGGGGGCAGCGACTCTCGTGAAAGTCTGGGACTGCTACTGAGCTGCCATTTGGCAGAACTACATGGAGGACAAATTTCCGTGCAAGGCTCTTTAGAATCAGGGTATCGCTATGTTATCTGTCTGCCTCAGTTGGAGTCAGTTGATGAAAGGTTGTAGTCTAGAGTCCGGAATTGAGATGAAGAGTGAAGAATTAAAAATGGCAGAATCCTATTTTTAATTTTTAACTCTGCATTTTTAACGACTCTAGTTCCTAGCCCTTAATCGCTTATCTATGAATTCAGTTTGGCAACAGTTTACTCTGTCGAATTTACACCTGTATCAGTGGCGAGGCGCTAGCTATTTATACAAGCTGGTGGGACTGCTGCAATCGTGGCGTCGCGGCAGTTGGCTCATGCAGTGGGCTGAGCCGATAGGAGCTTTGTTGGTGGCTTTGGTATTTGCTCTAGCGCCCTTTGTTCCAAATGCACTGGTTGGCGTTTTGTTATTTGCCAGTGGGGCATTTTGGGTATTGTTGACTCTATCTGATGAGACAGTGTACCCACAAGGGTTACCCCGCAAGGTAACGCCAATTCATCTGTTGGTATTGCTGTACTGGGGCATTGCCACGGTGGCAACAGCTCTGTCTCCCGTGAAGGCGGCAGCCTATCAGGGATTGACAAAGCTAACGCTTTATTTGCTGTTTTTTGCCCTGATGGCACGGGTGTTGAGAATACCTCGCATCCGATCCTGGATTATTACGCTCTTCCTCCATGTCTCACTGATTGTTAGTGTTTACGGTGTACGGCAGTCGTTTTTTGGGGCGAAGGCATTGGCAACTTGGGTTGATCCACTGTCTCCCTTATCTAAAACGACGCGAGTTTATAGCTACTTGGGGAACCCAAACTTACTTGCCTCGTATCTGTTGCCAGCGATCGCTTTATCGCTAGTTGCTGTTTTTGCTTGGCGAGGTTGGACTCCCAAAGCCTTGGCACTAACAATGGTCGTGGTCAACGGCTACTGCTTATTTCGTACAGGTAGCCTAGGCGGCTGGATCGGTTTAGCGGTTCTTGTTGTCACCTTGATAATATTGCTGTGGTACTGGTGGAGGAACTCTCTATCTCCCTTCTGGCGCACTTGGTTGCTGCCGATTCTGTTCGGGAGCATGGCTGGGCTATTACTCCTGGCGATCCAGCTAGATGAGTCGATACGCCTTCGCGTTTTCCGACTCTTTATCGGTCGAGGAGATAGTAGTAACAACGTCCGGATGAATGTGTGGTCATCAGTTATAGACATGATCAAGGATCGTCCTATCCTCGGCATTGGTCCGGGCAACAACGCCTTCAACAAAATCTATCCCCAGTACATGCGTGCTCGCTTCAGTGCGTTGAGTGCCTATTCTATCTTCCTGGAAGTGCTTGTAGAAACAGGTTTTATCGGACTTTCCTGTATGCTCTGGCTACTCATCGTCACGTTTAACCAGGGGATACAGCAAATGCGTCGTCTGCGGGCGTCAGCGAATACTAATGGATTTTGGTTAGTGGGAGCGATCGCTGCGATGTTCGGTATGCTTGCCCATGGTCTTGTAGACACCGTCTGGTATCGCCCTGAAGTCAATACCCTCTGGTGGCTGATGGTCGCAATTATTGCCAGTTACTACATCCCTCCAAGCACTGACACCTCAACTGAAGGCTGAAGTGTAAAATTTGAAGGATGAAACACTCCGCTTATGGGATCTGGAATCCTCCCACCAATTTGAACAAATTCGTGGAATTGGAGCGGGTGGGGCTTCATCCTTCATCCTTCTCACTTCATCATTTATTCTCGCTTCATTGCCCGTGACATCTCTCGCTTATCCTGACGCTCCTTCAAGGTTTCGCGTTTGTCATGAAGCTTTTTCCCTTTGCCCAGGGCAATGGTGATTTTAACAAAGCCCCGCTTCAGATACATCTTCAAAGGCACCAGCGTCAAACCCTCCTGTTCCACTTTGCCGATAAGCTTGCGGATTTCCTGCCGGTGCAGCAGCAGTCGGCGTGTGCGACGCGGATCGTGATTGAAATAATCGCTACTGCTTTGGTATGGAGAGATATGCACATTCAGCAGCCAAGCTTCGCCATTACGAATCAGGGCATAGCCATCGCGCAAATTTACCTTGCCCTCTCGAATTGACTTAACTTCCGTTCCCTTTAACTCAATTCCCGCCTCGTAGGTCTCTAGGATTTCATAGCGGAAACGGGCTTGACGGTTATCACTAACAACTTTGTAACTTTCACTTTTATCACTCATATCACCAAATCTAACGGCTGAGACCAGGGATTAACGATCATAGAAGCAATTCCTGGCACTGTTCTTTTTGTTTTATAACCTTTCACACCTTGCCGAAAATTGCCAGAAACAGTTTCCCGTCTGTGGCGGTTTGATTGTAAAGTTTTATTACAATCTTGACATTTTACCTATAAACGGTAACAATAGATACAGAAGCAAAAAAACGTTCATCTCTTTGTCGAGTTACACAGAGACGGAAGTAGGGAAAGCTCCCGAAGGAACGCGCCTCATCGCACTACAGTTACATACGAGGCGAAAACCATGAAACTCTCTTATCGCGGTGTTACCTACAATTACAATCCCCCGGCAGTTGAAACTACTGAAGGTGAAGTCGGTGGCAAGTATCGAGGCATGGACTGGAGATTTCGCAATTTGAAAAAGCCGCCAGTGCTGCAACCCACAGTTGACCTGAAGTATCGTGGCGTTTCTTTTCAAGTTGGCGGAACCAGAGCTACCAATAGCGTTGAGCCAGCAACGACTCCTGCTTTGTCTACTCAAGATAAAGCCCGCTCACTAATGCTCAATCACCACCGGACACTCAAGCATCGTCAGCAAGCGATGTTGAATCGTTCTGCAGAAGAAATTGGCTTGCTAGCCCACAACTCCTAGTAAATCTGGGTGTAGTAGCTTGAGTCTGTTTCGGCTGATTGAAACGTTCATTGAACAACGAATGTGAGCGTTTCAAAATTAGGACTCAATTAGGATTCATGCATTAGCCCCAACCCCCAACGCAAGGGGGAAAAAATTCTGGTTCCCCCAGAATTGGGAGGTTAGGGGGGCTTTTCAGCCGATAGTGCGTAAGTCCTGAAAACAAAATTAAGAGGTCAAATGTTAGATAACTCTAGCATTTGACCTTTTGTTTATACTTAATTTGCTTTTGAATGCGATCAAGTGTTCACCCCAGGGCGGCAATGTGCAGTTTGAACTCTCCTGTGAGGAATTAATATTAGCGACAAGCCTGTTGTATGCGATCGCCTCCTCTCCCGCTTTAAGCTGGTAGCCGGAAACGGTATCAGTGGTCAGAATCTCCCAGTGTTCTGTGCAAAAATCGAGTAGGTCGTCGCTGCGAAGCAAGCATTCCTTTGGGGAAACCGCATGAACTTGGGTCTAGGACAAACTCTCGGTGGACGCTACAAAATCCTCACCCAACTGGGACAAGGTGGGTTTGGTAAGACGTTTGTGGCACAAGACCAACACCTCCCCAGTAATCAGCAGTGTGTCGTTAAGCAACTGAAGCCTCAAGCTACCGACCCATTGACCTTACAAACGGCAAGGCGTCTATTTGATACCGAAGCAAAAGTCCTGCATCAGCTGGGAAGTCATGAGCAAATTCCCCGACTTTTTGCTTATTTTGAAGAAAATCAAGAATTCTATCTGGTACAAGAACTGATTGAAGGGGATGACCTCAGTAAAGAACTTACACCAGGGCATCAGCTGAGTGAACCTCAGGTCATTTCCCTGTTACGGGACATTCTGGAAATCTTAGAGTTTGTTCATCAGCAGAATGTCATTCACCGCGATATCAATCCGCGAAACTTAATCAGGCGTACACAAGACGGCAAGTTGATTTTGATCGATTTTGGTGCTGTTAAACAAGTCAGCACCCAGGTGATCAAAGGGGGAAAGACTAGCTTCACAATTGCGATCGGCACGCCTGGTTATCGTCCCAGCGAACAAGCTAACGGCAACCCTAGATTAAGCAGTGATATCTATGCTGTAGGAATGGTTGGTATTCAAGCCCTGACTGGCACGATTCCTGACCAACTGCCAACAAACCCCGACACAGGTGAAATCAGCTGGCATGATCAAGCATCGGTCAGTCCTGAGTTCGCACAAGTTTTAGACAAAATGGTGCGCTACGATTTCCGGGAACGCTACCAGTCAGCAGCTTTAGCCTTACAAGCACTAAAAGATTTAACGGAAGCCCCCAGCACTACAGCCGCTTTGCCTGCTGCCTCGTCATCCAAACCTTTTATTACCAAGCCCAAACTATCCAGACCAACAGTACGCAAGGTTTTAATCTCAGCCAGTGTTCTTGGATTGGGAATTGCAGCAATTATTTTGATAGTCAACTTTGTTAAGTCTACCAATGCCACTGATTTGTATAACCGAGGCGAGACTCTCTCAGAGTTGATGCGGTATAAGGATGCTCTTGATGCTTACAATCGAGCTGTTGAACTCAGACCAGACTACGCGGAAGCTTGGAAGGGTCAAGGGAATACTCTCTTAGAGTTGAAGCGGTATGAAGACGCCCTGAACGCCTACGACAAAGCGATTCAAATCCAGCCGAATTATTTGGAAGCTTGGATGGGTCGAGGTAATGCACTCGATCGCTTGCAGCGGTACGAAGACGCGATTAATTCTTTTGATGGGGCACTCAAAATCCAGCCCAATCATTTGGAAGCCTGGAATGAGCGAGGTAATGTGCAGATTAAGTTGCAGCAATATTCAGAAGCGATCGCTTCTTTTGACAAAGCCGTTAAAATCCAACCAAACTACTCCCCTACCTGGTACAAGCGCGGTCTAGCACTGCATAACTTGCGTCGGTATGAAGAAGCGGTTCAATCGTATGACAAAGCTGTCGAATTCAAGCCAGATTTCTCTCCATCCTGGTACAGCCGTGGCAATGCTCTAATCAATTTGCAAAAGTACAAAGAAGCGGTGGAATCTTATGATAAAGCCGTTCAATTCCAGCCAAACTTATACAAAGCCTGGTATAGCAGGGGCAGCGCACTGAATAACTTGCGAGACTACAAAGAAGCCCTTGCCTCTTTTGACCAAGCGGTTAAATTCAATCCTGACAGCTACGACGCTTGGTATGGTCGCGGCTGGTCGCTGCATCAATTGCAGCGATATGAAGAAGCGGTTACCTCTTACAATAAGGCGGTTAACTTAGAGCAAAACTCCGATCAAGCCTGGTACAACTTAGGTAATGCATTTTATAACTTGAAACGCTACCAAGATGCGATCGCTACCTACAACAGAGCCGTTGAAATTAAACCTAGCCATTACGAAGCCTGGTATAGTCGTGGCAATGCCCTAGTCAACTTAAAGCGATATCAAGAAGCCATTGAGTCTTATGACAAAGCAGTTCAATACAAGCCAGATTATCGAGAAGCCCTAGACGCCCGTAACCGAGTGCAGAATCAGCTAAATTCGGGGCAAAAGAAACAAAAAGTTTCTTAATCACCTCCAACGGCAAAGCGACTTTAATTAACTTTTTGCAAGAAGTCATCTGATTTTAGATTGAGCAGGAAAGGCTATCTGAAAATTCATTCTCGGCTTTCCAGCCAATCTGAGCCACCCGGCAAGTCAGCTAAATAAGTATCAACGATTGAAGGTAAATCCTTAGCCGAATACTCATAAGTCAGATCGAGCAATCTCTGAGCTACCGTAAGAATTTGACTTCTATCTACCATCTCTGAGAGCTGAGACGGCTTTAAGCGTCCATTTAACACTTCAATACTTGCTGGACGAATTGCTGCCTCAATTGCTTCTTCCAAGAAAGGTTGCCATTCATCAGAATTTATGTAATAAGAGGTTTTATTATCTTTAAGATTTAATTTCTTAATTTGTCGGATAGGATCGGAAATTGAAGCTACCCATGAATTGGTTAAGCGCCGCTCAATTTTGTTTTTAATTAAGTGAATAATCAGCCTAACTAGAAAGGATTCTATATTACGCAGAATGGCTTGTTTACTCATC
>DATNPI010000521.1:0-8518 GCA_036703325.1 Coleofasciculaceae cyanobacterium | reverse complement strand
ACCTTTTTCCAATAACTGTTTCAGGGCTTCGTAGCTTTGTACCGTCTTGATTTTACCCAGTGCTTCTACCACAGACCGACGCACACGGGCGTCTTCATCGTTCAAACCAACGATTAAAGCTGCCGATGCCTGATCCAGCTTTACCTGCGCCAGTTGTTTGGCAACTTCCGCCCGAACCCCCCAGAAAGCATCACTTGTTAAGGAATCAGACAGCGCCTTCACTGCTTCTAAACCCCCTTTCTTTGCCAACGCCTTCGCCGCATAAATACGAGAGATGGGGTCTGGGTCAGATTGTAGCTGGGCTTTTAGTTCTGGTGTTGGGTACTCCAGAGAGACTGTCTTGAGGTAGTTATTCCCACAATCAAAGCTGATGAACTGAGGTTTGCTCTCCAAGGGGAAGTAGAAACTCTGTTCTCGCTCATGCACGCGCACGGTGAAAGTCTTAAGTTTTGCCTGACTTCTGACTCCTGACTCCTGCTCTATATAACCAAAGGCAATAGGGATTTTCAGGTCAAATAGCTCATTATTGCTGCCGTTCTTGCTTTCTTTTGCCTGAGTTTGTGTAACCGTAACTTTAGCCAACTGGCTATCAGCATCCCAGGAATAAGCAATTTTGTAATCGGGATGTCCACCCCGGAAAACATACTGGTCGAAGAGAAATAGGAGGTTTCGACCCGTAGCTTTTTCAATTGCCCGTAGCAGGTCAATTGTTTCTACAGTTTGATGAGCATTGTCCTGAACGAAGGTGTGAATTGCCTTCCAGAACAGCTCATCACCCAATTCTGTCCGGATCATGTGGTAGACACAAGCGCCTTTCTCGTAGAGGTGGCGATCATACAGTTCGATCGCTTCCCGGTAGACGTGGGTCACAATGGGGCGGCGATAGCGTGAACTGTCTTCGGCTAAGTAGCTACGCGCCTCACCCAGCAAGTAGTAGGCGGCATCATCTGCCCCATACTCATGTTCTGTCCAAAATACCTCCGAATAGGAAGCTAGTCCCTCCTTAATCCAGGCATGAGACCAGTGTTTGATTACCACTAAGTCTCCAAACCACTGGTGAGCGAGTTCGTGGGCAACTAAGCTTTCAGTACGTTGATTATCGAGTGCTGCCCGTTCATCCAGCAAACAGCGATCGGTCAGCAGGGTGGTGGAGGTGTTTTCCATACCACCAAAAATGAAGTCATCGACGCAAACTTGGGCGTACTTGGGAAAAGGATAGGGGTAGCCAAATTTCTCGCTGAAGAATTCAATCATCTGAGGCGTCTTGCCCATACTGCGGCGGGCATCTTCCTCGTAACCCTTTTCGACGTAGTAGGTAACGGGTTTACCCTTCCACTCATCTCGGATTTCGGCAAAGTCACCGACGGCTAGAGTCATCAGGTAGGAGGGATGAACTTGCTGCTGCAACCAGTGATAAATCTTGTTATCGCCGTCTTCCTCTGTGGCGATTAGTTCGCCGTTGGAAATCGCGATTAGTGGTTTGGGCACTCTGACACGGATTTCAGAGGTTGCCAGTTGACCAGGGTAGTCGAAGCAAGGGAACCAGAAGCGAGAGTCTTCATCTTCGCCCTGTGTCCAAACTTGGGTGGGTTTGTTAGGGTAATGCTGGTCGGGGCCGACGAAGTAGAGACCGCGTTGGGGTTGTTCGGCACTATAGGCGATCGCTATTCTTATCTCTTTCCCTACCTCTGTCGGTGTCTGCATCTGAATGTGCAGTTGTTCGCCGTCATAGTCAAACGGTTGTGGCGTCTGATCAACCTGCACTGATTTGATATTTAGGTTGACAGCATCCAGCAAAAGCTGGTTGATGCCACTACGTACTGGTGCAACTGTGATTGTGCAAGTGCCGTCAAAGCTCTTGTTAGGAATATCAAGCGTCAAATCCAGGAAAATATGCTTGACTTGTCCAGGACGGTCAGGATTGTAGTGGGGTCTAGCGCCAGGTAATTCAAAAGACTTGTGACCGTTAGTTTCAGAATCAAAATAAGACTGCGACATGCGTGAACCTGTAAAAGTAAATGGTAGATCTAGCTTTGGGCGCTCCAAAGCCTGAGAGCTTATTTTCTTTCAGGTTAACGCGTCTTCTATCTAAAGATAGGTATTTGGGCTAGGTTTAGGGTTGTGGATAAGCGATCGCTGTCTTACAACAGATTTTCGGCTACCTACTCCCTGATAGGCAGTCAGTAATACCAAATCCGTTTAATTAGGATTGACTAATTGGAACGGAAATTAAAAACGCTGTGCCCTGACCCGGTGCTGAAATACACTCCAATTGACCACGGTGTTTTTCTACCGCAATCTGGTAGCTAATGGACATCCCTAGACCTGTACCGGAACCGACAGGTTTCGTCGTAAAGAAGGGATCGAAAATCCTTCGCTGTACCTCCTGTGTCATCCCTGGTCCGTTGTCACCAATTAGAATGATCACTTGATTGCAATTAGCTAAAACCTCTGTGCAAATCCAAAGGGTGCCAATATAGTTTTTATTGCCATAAGGTGTTAGTGCCGCGCCTCCGGGGGAGGTTCGCTTTTTATTATTCTCCTCTATGGCATCGATCGCATTAGTCAGGATATTCATAAACGCCTGGTTCAGCTGTCCAGGATAACACTGCACTTTTGGCAGATTGCCGTAGTCTTTAATGACTTGAATGTTTGGAGTATCTTGTTGTTTTGCTCTCAGGCGGTGAGAGAGAATCAGCAGGGTATTATCAAGACCCTCGTGAATGTTTACCCATTTCATCGCCGCTTCATCGATGCGCGAAAAGTTCCGCAAACTAAGAATAATCTCAGAGATGCGATTGGCTCCCATTTTCATCGATTTAAGGATTTTCGGCAGGTCTGCCCTGAGGAAATCTAGATCAATTGCCTCTATTTCGGCTTGGATTTCTGGTGCTGGTCGGGGATAGTGTTTCTGATAGAGTTGAATTAAGTTGAGCAGGTCTAGAGCATATTCATTGATGGGGGCGAGATTGCCGTAGATGAAGCTAACGGGGTTGTTAATCTCGTGAGCGACACCCGCCACCATTTGCCCTAAACAAGACATTTTTTCGCTTTGAACAAGTTGGGCTTGGGTGTGTTGAAGTTCACACAAAGCTTTTTCTAGCGTGGTTGCTTGCTCAGTGGCAACAGCAGCTGCCGTGCGACTTTGATGCAACAGTTCTGCTTGGTCGATCGCGATCGCAATTTGATCGGCAACGGCTTGTAGCAGTTCCACCTCACTATCACGCCAAGGACGAGGGCCACTAGAGTGACCACAGCTAACCAGACCAATTTTGCCGGATTTAGTATGGATTGGCAGTGCAAACAGAGCGGTGTAACCGACACTGAAGAAGTACTTTCGCTCTACTGGATCGCTCAGACACCTGACATTGTCCACACGAGTGATTTTTTTGTTGAATACCCTTGCTGTCAAGGGACCCAACGCTGTAATGGGAAAGCAGTACTCAACTAGGCTGGGAAAGGCGGAACTCCTCGCTTCGGTAACAACCTCCCAAACAGGTTGCGCCGCCTCTGGTCGATACCAAATAAACAGGCATCGATCAATCTGCAACAGGTCGCGGATTTCTCGGACAGCAGTTTCTAGAATTGTATCGAGGTCGAGAGAGTGACGAATCTGATTAGCAAGTCGGTTGAGCAGTGCCTCCCTCTGGGCGAGTTCTCGAAATCTGGCTTCTGAAAGCCGTAGTTCTTCCTCTACCTGCTTACGTTCAGTGATATCGGTCATTGAACCAGTCAGACGGTAGATATTCCCGTTTGCGTCCCGCACAGCTTGCCCTTGGTAGAGCATCCAGCAGTAGGTTCCATCTTTTTGCAAAACGCGATATTGGCTCTTCAATTGGGGGGTAAGTCCTGACCAATGAGCCGCAATTACTCCCAATAGCTGTTGCAAGTCATCGGGATGCACTCGGTTGAGCCATTCGTCTGGGTGGTTACCGATTTCATCCTCTTGGTAACCGAGCATCGCTTTCCAGCGCGGAGAAGAATAGAACTCGTTTGTTTGCAGATTCCAGTCCCATAGCCCGTCGTTGGTTCCGCGAACAGCGATCGCATAACGTTGTTCACTCTCGCGCAGCGCTTCTCGAAGTTGAGCTTGGACTAGGGCAATGCTAACTTGATCAGCCAGTTGTTGCAGGAGTTCAATTTCAAAACTCGACCACTGCCGGGGATTGGCGCACTGATGGGCAACTAGCAAACCCCAAAGTTCTTCCTTGAGAAGAATGGGTACCACTAATTTTGCCTTCACCCCAAACTGTTGCAGAAGTTCAATCAGGCAGGGAGAATTGCCAGCATTCTCTACATCCTCAATAGCTCGAACTCGTCCGGAGGCGTAGAGCTTTTTGTACTTTTGGGGAAAGACTTCCGATTCAAATGTCTGTCCGAGAACGGCAGGCCAGCCGGGAACAACAGCCTCAGTAACGACGCTTCCAGTTCCATCTGGCCAAAGGCGATAGATTAATACTCGATCTGCCTGAAAAAGATTTCGTACTTCCGTAACGGTGGTCTGAAGTATTTCCTCTAACTCTAAAGACTGGCGAATCTTGAGCGTGACTAAGCTGATCAGCTGTGTTCGTTGCTCCTGCTGGTTCAACTTTTTCGCCCTAGGCTTGCACTGTGTGATGTCAGCATTCGTATTTATCCTTTTCATCAAACCACCTTTTCTCACAATGTTTTTGGGGCTAGCTCAAGGTTTTACCAGTTACAAATACTCTCTTCATCAAGGTTTAGTTGAGAGAGTTTAAAGCTAGTAGAATCTGACGCAAGAGGAAAAATAATATTTTTTTCCGAGAGCAATACCTTACGGTGAAGTTCGATAACTTCCACAAAAGAATGTAAAACTATAGAGCCTATTTAACGTTAGAAAAATATATACTCTAGCTGTTTCCTATTCTTTCCGGGGTCGTGGAGTAGAAAAAGATGACCGACTAACAACAACCCTCTTTAGTTAGATGCCTCTATACAATTTTTGACATATTTGAAAATGAATGTAAATTCTATCTTAAGAAGTATTTACAGATTCTTATCGAAAGTTTAATAAAACGAATTGAAAGTATGAAGCTGTGGGACTTTATAAGCAAGGCCTGAACGTAGTTCGTTATGCAGAATTGGAGGAAATAGCTGTCACCTAGGGCTACTGAAGGCCCCTGGTTTCTAACCGGGGAAGCTTACGTAGGCAGCAGCGAAACTTTATGACCAAGCCTTCCAAGTCGCCGGAACTATAGCGGATGCCGACACTTGTGACAAGTTAAACAAGTTTATGTACTGTGCCAGTGAGGCAAAGCGATCGCTCTAAGAACCTGTAAGCTAAAAATTACCCTAGAAAAGCCTTTTTTATGACCACTGCCGTAAAGACTTCTCCCAGCATAGCTTCCCAGTTCGTCAATGGATTACTTTCCATCAAGCCCTTAGCGAACTTAGCCAAGCACCAAGCTCGTAACATGATGATTAAGCGAGCAGAAAAGATTGGGGTGCCTTGGCGTCAGAGAGTAGAGGAGTTGCGTACTCACGACTGGGACAGCGAATTGGCTGAAGTACTAAACTCCCAGTTGACCTACCCAGAGTATTACCTGTGCTCGTTCCATGCTTACGAGAAGGGTAATCTCAGTTGGGATGCCGCCCTGGAAGTGGAAGTTGCCTCTTATGCCGTCCATGCCGGGATTTGCCCTGAGGATGGGGCGAAAGGAGATGCTACGCTGCGGCAGAGTTACCACGACATTGTTAAAGAAAAAATCCCTATCCAGCCGCAAGACATTTTAGACCTAGGTTGCAGTGTAGGGATGAGTTCCTTCGCTCTCCAAGAACTTTATCCCTCGGCAAACGTTACTGGTGTAGATTTGTCGCCCTACTTTTTGGCAGTAGCACAATACAATTCTCGCCAACGTAATCTCAAGATTAACTGGAGACATGCTGCTGCGGAATCTACAGGCTTACCAGACGCCTCCTTTGATTTAGTCTCTGCCTGCTTGTTGTTCCATGAACTTCCTCAAGAGGCAGCAAAGCAAATATTCCGTGAGGCGCGACGTGTGCTGCGTCCCGGTGGCTATCTCACCATCATGGACATGAACCCTCAGTCAGAGGTTTATGCAAAAATGCCGCCCTACATCTTGACCTTACTCAAGAGTACCGAACCGTATATGGATGAGTATTTCACTTTGGACATCGAGCAAGCCATAGTAGAGGCTGGTTTTCATGCACCGAACATCACTCGCAACAGCCAGCGTCATCGCACCATAGTGGCAAAGGTGAATTGACCAATTAACGCTCATACTTCATCCTTCAGCCTTCTTTTGACAGCGTTCAAGATAGATTTGAGCTACTTTATCCTTTGGATTAATGCTCAAGACATCTTGAAACACTGAGGCTGCCTCCCTGAAAAAATGGCGATAGTACAGCAGCAAACCTTCCTCGAACTTGGTTTTTGTGGCTAACTTAACCTCTCGGATTTCCGGAGGTTCGCCATCCAAAACTTCAAAAATTGCCACGGCTTTTGATTTACCCTTCACCTTGAGCCGCTCAATTAGGCGAATACTGTAATGAGTGGGGTCTTGCAAACGAGCTAAAGTGTGGTGAGAAATAAACAACGACACCTCATACTTTTTCGTTAGGTTTTCTAGGCGAGAGGCTAAATTAACCGCATCACTAATGACTGTGCCATCCATCCGGGATTGTCCCCCGACTGTCCCCAGCGTTAAAGAACCTGTATTGATGCCAATCCCAATCTGAATCGGTACATAGCCAGACTTAGCACAGTGTTGATTATAATCAGCAAGACTTTGTAGCATGGCAATCCCGGCTTTAAGAGCATTATCTGCGTCGCCGCTAAACAGTGCCATAATTACATCGCCAATATATTTGTCAATGAAACCCTGATTGTCGATAATGGCAGGTTCCATGCGACTCAGGTAAGCATTGATAAATTTGAAATTGTCCTCGGGTGTCATACTTTCGGAGAGCGCACTGAAGCCGCGAATACCGGAAAATAGTACCGACATCTCCTGCTGCACCGCCTCTCCTAATTTGACATTGACAATGCTTTCATGTCCCAGAAGAGATAAAAATTCCTTAGGCACAAAGCGTCTAGCGGCATCGGTTAATTTTGATTCAGCTTCTAGGGCAAGTTCTAAATTGCAATTGAGTTGAAAGAGTTTTTTAATGAAGTTTTGCCGCTCTAGTTCTGATTTTTTGCGCTCTGTGATGTCTTGAAGTGTGTTGATAGCATAGACAATATTACCTTTAGCATCAGAGATTGGGGTTGCCCACGCCTCTAGAGGAATAATCTTGTCACATTGGTGGACTTCTAGATCATCAGCGATCGCACTTTCGCCTTTCAACGCCCGCACGATGGGCAAGTCAAGAGGGGGATACTCCTGGTTAGTGCCTGCTTTATAAACTTGATAAACCTCCGATAATTGGTCGGAGGTGGTATCCGGCACAACTCCTTTGCCAAATAACTCTCGTGCCCTCTGATTGATGTAGTAGAGTTTGCCATCCGCATCCAGCACTCCCACACCCACTGGCATAGCTTCCAGAAACTGTGCCAAGCGATTCTCGTTCTCGTGGAGTTTGGCAATTAGTGCAGCTTGTTCGAGGTTTAATTGGGCTAGCGCCTGATTCATTTGCTGGAGTTGGGCGTTTTGTTCGGCTAGCTTTTTATCCTGAAGATAACTGTTTACGGCTTCTTTTACTGTCAAACTCAAGTCTTCAGTCTGCCAGGGCTTAGTGATGTAACGATATAATTTTGCATGCTTGATTGCATTCCCCACTGCTTCAATATCGGCTTGCCCTGTCAGCATGATTTTCAGGGTTCTTGGCGAGATAGCATGGATACGCTTTAATAACTCATCCCCTTTTATATTGGGCATGATGTGATCGGAAATGACCAAAGGCACTTCATAGTGATCTTCTAGCAATTCTTCCAATAACTCTAAAGCCTCTTCACCGCTTTGGGCTGTCTCAATCAGGTATTCATTACCTAGGGCTTTTTGCAGCTCTATTTCAAGACTTTCAAGAATAGTCTGTTCATCATCAACACATATAACGACAGGTCTACTCATAATTGGCTAAACTAGATTTTATCGTTTCAATAAGTTCTTGATTTTTCCAAGATTTGTGCAAATAAGCATACAGTTTGGTTTGAGTTCTTGCGCGTTTAATAGCTTCTTTTTCAGCTTTCCCAGCCAGCATAATTTTAATAATGTTCGGATATTTTTAATGAATCAAAATCAGAAGTTCATCTCCCCTCATACCGGGCATTAACCAATCCGAAACAATTACTAATCCTAGCTGAATATCTGACTGGCTCGGCTTCTAGGGAAACTCCACCTCCAACAGCTTCAGAACTGGTAGCGCGGTATTGACAGCCTCCAGCATCTTGTTCTGCGCCATACAGGCTTGAATCTTGACTGGGTTTTTGTAGGCGAAGCCTTCCCGAAGGGTAACCTGCTCAAGGCAGGTAAAGTTTCGTGTAGCTGCGGTTTCAACCGCCAAGCTAACGTTAAGTTGACACCAATGCGCAAGAGTG
>DATNPI010000492.1:0-3911 GCA_036703325.1 Coleofasciculaceae cyanobacterium | reverse complement strand
TTACGCTCAACAGTAAAGATTTAGCCCATTCCTTAAGGTTTGCCACGGGTCGTGAACGTGATATCTATCTGGCTCGGCGAGAAGACCCCGTTATAGACGCTAGCCTTAACAGGGGATGAGAGTCGGTTAACGCACTAAAGCCTCAAATTGGTAGGGTGCATCCCATTTTTCCAGGACTTACGCATTTGAGCGAAATTATGTCATTCTGAACGGAGCGATAGCGAAGTGAATTGTTTTAACTAATGGTGGGGGCTTGGGGGAGACTATAAGTCCCGCACTATCAAATCAATGAACTACCTCTAGATGTTAGGGCCTGGATTTGCCCTAGTTGTGGCACTCACCACGATAGAGACGGCAACGCCGCAATCAACATAAGAGCAGAGGGAATTAGAATGCTATCGGTCTTAGGAACTAGGACTGCTGCTGATGGAGGGGATGTGAGTCCGAAGCAAGGACGTAAGTCTAAGCTGACGCAATCCCCCACGAAATCAGAAGCCCACGCCACAGCGTAAGCTTGGCGTTGGGTAGTTCACGCCACCACAAAATTTACCAGCTTCCCAGGCACAACAATCACTTTTTTAATCTCCTTACCCCCGATAAAACGTTGGGCGACTTCCGAGTCACGAGCATACTGTTCCAGGGCTTGTTTGTCTGCTTGCGCCGGGACTTGAATCGTGCCACGGGTTTTTCCCAACACTTGAATTACCAGCGTGATTTCATCAGCCACCAAAGCCGCTGGGTCAGCTTTGGGCCAACCTTGGGTGTGGACAGACTCGGTGTGACCAGTCATCTGCCACAACTCCTCAGCGATATGGGGTGCGAAAGGAGCCAAGAGCAGCATCAAGGTTTCAATACCCTCTGCATAGGTTGGTGAATCTTTGCACTGAGCATCCGTAAGGGCGTTGCTCAGTTTCATCAACTCTGAGACGCCTGTATTGAATTGGTAATCGCCCTCTAAATCCTCAGTTACATCCTTGATGGCCGTGTGAATTGCCCGTCGTAAGTCTTTTTCAGGTTTGGTCAAATCACCATTTGTGGAGGCAGAAGGCTTTGCACCCTTACTACCCACAAAATCTGTAATTAGACGCCAAACACGATGGAGGAAGCGGAATTGTCCTTCAACGTCGGCAGCGTCCCATTCCAAGTCTTTTTCTGGAGGTGCTTTGAAGAGGATGAACATCCGTGCGGTATCTGCACCGTACTTATTAATCGCCTCTTCTGGTGCCACGCCGTTGTATTTGGACTTGGACATAGTTTTATAGGAGACTTCCAACTTTTCACCCGTTTCGGGGTCTTTAGGGTCAGCGGGGTCTACCTGGGCTGAAGGAATCCATTTACCTGTTGTAGGATTCATGTAAGTTAAGCCCTGAACCATACCTTGAGTCAATAGGCGTTGGAAGGGTTCGTCGAAATTGAGCAAACCGCGATCGCGCAACACCTTAGTAAAGAACCGCGAGTACAACAAGTGTAAAATCGCGTGTTCAATCCCACCCACATATTGATCAACTGGCATCCAGTCATTCGTCTTCGCCGGGTCAAACACTTGCTGCTCATTTCTCGCATCTGGGAAGCGGAGGAAATACCAGGACGAATCGATAAACGTATCCATCGTGTCCGTTTCCCGCTTCGCCGCTGTACCGCAGCTTGGACAAGGCACATTCGTCCAACCCTCTAGTTGCGATAGGGAAGAAATGCGACCACCCGTAAATTCCACGTCTTCCGGCAACTGCACTGGCAAGTCTTTCTCAGGAACTGGCACTATTCCGCACTTAGGACAATGAATTACAGGAATTGGCGCACCCCAGTAGCGTTGCCGTGAGATTAACCAATCCCGCAAGCGGTACTGG
Source organism: Coleofasciculaceae cyanobacterium (assembly GCA_036703325.1). Classification (GTDB taxonomy): domain Bacteria; phylum Cyanobacteriota; class Cyanobacteriia; order Cyanobacteriales; family Coleofasciculaceae; genus DATNPI01. The sequence goes on along the minus strand of DATNPI010000492.1, from coordinate 2,064 downwards.
ACTCGCCCTTTCCCAAATCCTTCCTTTTCTGCGTGCTGAATAATTGCCTGTTTCCCTTCCGTGGAAGCTATGCCATCGAAGGAACCGGAATTGACCATAATTCCAGGGGCAGTATAAGCCTCCTTAAGGTCATCCGGTGAATCAGTTGACTCAGCTGGCACAATCACGACTTTGATCGGCAGCTGTTTGTCTGTGGCAAATTGGAAATCCCTAGTATCGTGAGCCGGTACACCCATCACAGCACCCGTACCGTACTCATACAGCACATAGTCTGCAATCCAGATGGGAATTTCCTCACCCGTGAAAGGATTAATCGCCTTACCCCCTGTAGGGATACCCCGTTTTGGCTTATCCTCAGCAGTACGTTCTAGTTCACTTTCTTGGGCAACGTCTTGTATGAAAGCGTCAACCGCTGCTTTCTGCTCAGGTGTAGTGACTTTGGGCGTCAAAGGATGTTCTGGCGCTAAGACCACATAGGTGACGCCGTAAATCGTATCAGGACGAGTAGTGAAAACGCCGATTTTCTCCTCTAAGCCGACAATCGGGAATTCTAAATAGGCTCCAACGGATTTACCAATCCAGTTTGCCTGCATCAACTTTACCCGCTCCGGCCAACCCGTCAGCTTGTCGAGGTCATTGAGCAATTCCTCTGCATAGTCGGTAATTTTCAGGAACCATTGCCGCAGTAATTTGCGCTCAACTTTCGCACCGGAACGCCAAGAGCGACCTTCGCTATCGACTTGCTCGTTTGCTAATACGGTCTGATCGACGGGGTCCCAGTTAACCGCCGCTTCTTTTTGGTAGGCCAGCCCTGCATGTAAAAATTGCAAGAAAATCCATTGCGTCCACTTGTAATAGTCCGGTGAACAAGTGGCTAGTTCGCAGTTCCAGTCGTAGGAAAGCCCTAATCGTTTTAACTCAGAGCGCATCTGAGCAATGTTTTGATAAGTCCACTTGGCGGGATGAACCCCACGTTGGATCGCGGCATTTTCGGCAGGCAGACCAAAAGCATCCCAACCCATCGGGTGTAGTACCCGATAGCCTTGCATCCGGCGAATCCTAGCAATAACATCCGTAATCGTGTAGTTACGGACGTGACCCATGTGCAGGTTACCCGATGGATATGGGAACATCGATAGGGCGTAGAATTTCGGCTTTTCCCTATCTGTCGGGGTCTGATCTAAGCCCTGATCAGCCCAAGTCTGTTGCCACTTTTCCTCGATTGCTGCTGGGTTGTAACGGGACTCCACAAAACTTGCTCCTACTGGACTCGTTAAGCGCCTTTGCTTCAGTATTCTGACACATCCCCGATTTAGAATTGTGCCTGTATGCCTATCGAATAATAGTTGGGCAAGGCATACTACTATTTGTAGTATAACAAGTTCAAATCTTGGATAACTTAAAAATCTTTGTCTACGGTACGCTCAAACCAGAAGAGACGAATTATCAACGCTATTGTGCGGGGAAGGTGGTGGAGGCAAAAAGAGCGATCGCTTTTGGTCAACTTTTTGACCTACCCCTAGGCTACCCGGCGATGACGCTTGGAGATAGTCCCGTTCAGGGTTTTTTGCTGACCTTCGCCGACCCAAATGTTTTAAGTATCCTAGATGAGCTGGAAGATTACGACCCTCAGCGATTGCCAGAAGAGAATGAATATTACCGACAGGAAATTGACATCTATAGTCCTACAGGCCAAGCCTTAGGACTGGCGTGGGTCTACTTAATGACCTCCAAGCAGGTACAGTACTTGGAAGGCATCCTAATTCCATCAGGATGGTGGAGTGGTTATGTTGATAATTTCACCCCCGAATAGGAGGTGAGAAATTTTCGCCATTTGAATTACCCCGCCCATCCAGAGAGCCTGGACGAGGATTGTTAAGGAAGAAATCCTTAAAGGTCTGATGAAAAACCGCTGATTCAAGATAGTTAGCTGCTTCACCCACAAGGGGATGAAGCTTGCTCCTAACCAAATAAGTTCAGCGGCTAAGTGTGAAATTTAAATTTTTTTATCCTTCATCCTTAACACTTCAGCCTTTAGTTGAAATTGTTCTTACTGGCATCGTG
>DATNPI010000489.1:0-9616 GCA_036703325.1 Coleofasciculaceae cyanobacterium | reverse complement strand
GCGGTACACTCTGACCTCTCTCCAAACCTCTCTCCTACAAGGAGAGAGGCTTTGATTCTTACTCCCCTTCCCTTGTAGGGAAGGGGTTGGGGGTTAGGTTTTTCGCTATGTACTTCACGCAACTGAGAACTGCTATATCCTGCGAGATATTCCACTTTGTCAATTGAGTGTATGACGATTACATTAATGTTATTTTCAAGCGGCTGATATTAGCAACCAATTCGAGTAAGATTCATCGACTATTTATAATTACTAGTAGGAAATTGGTGTTGTAATTAACTTTCTATAATTCATTAAGCATTCTCAATTTAACGAAGATAAATATGAGAATGTAGATTCAGGCTTTCAATGCTAAATGGTATATTAAGATGCTTTGGGCTTTGGGGGCTATCATCCAAGCCAGAGACAGAATCTGCCTCAAATGAGGCTAGCGATCGCTGTCGCTAATTCCACAGGTACGCAGGGCTTAGTAATATGCTTCTGGAAGCCAGCAAGTAGGATTTGTTGGTGGTCAGCCTCTCCTGCATAGGCCGTCAACGCGATCGCTTTAATCTCTCCCCCTTGCTCTTTAGGCAGCGCTCTGATTTGACGTATCAGCATATAGCCATCTATTTCCGGCATCCCAATATCGCTCAAAAGTATTTCTGGCGACCAAGTAGCCAGTGCTACCATTGCCTCGCCGGCTGAGTTTACAGCTTTCACGCTTGCGCCATACTGTTGAAGGATGAAGACAATTAGCTCAAGGGTATCAACCTCATCATCTACAACTAGTACCCGTACCCCTTCAAGATTCGGCTCATCTATCGGCAAGTCCAAATCCTCAATCTCGTTAGGCACAACATTCATTAAGGGGAGAGTCACCGTAAAAGTTGCTCCCTGCCCAACTCCCGGACTTGAGGCGTTAACTGTTCCACCGTGGAGTTCTACCAGATGTCGGACAATAGCCAGTCCCAAACCAAGTCCACCAAAAACCCTTGCGGTGCCGCTGTTCTCTTGACGAAAATAATCAAATACATGAGGCAGAAATTCAGGCTCTATGCCCTTACCCGTGTCTCGAACAATAATCTGGGCATAGTTCGATTTTGGATTTTGGACTTCGGCGTGACCCTTCGACAAGCTCAGGGCGGAGACGCTCAGTCGAACGATTTTGGATTTTGGATTGTTAGATTGTTTATCAGAGTCGGTGGTTTCTGGATTTTGAGCAGGCTCTTTCATGCCAAAACTGGTTGAGAGTTGGACTTCTACCCGTCCCCCAGTTGGTGTGAATTTCACAGCGTTCGTGAGCAGATTCCACACGACTTGCTGTAAGCGGTTGGAGTCTCCCGACACTTGTCCCACGGTTGGGTCAAACATTGTAGTAATCTCAATTGACTTAGCCTCAGCGGCTAGACGCACCGTCTCCCGTGCCGCTTCAATGGTCGTTGCCAAGTCAACAGGAGAGACTTTCAAACTGAGCTTGCCTTGCAGAATTCGCGAAACATCCAGCAAATCCTCAATAAGCTGTGTTTGTAATTGGCCATTGCGCTCGATAGTTTCTAAGGCATGAGCTGTCTTCGCTTCGTCAAGCTTACGGGTACGCAAGAGCTTTGCCCAACCGAGGATAGGATTTAGAGGAGTTCTTAGCTCATGGGAAAGGACTGCCAGGAACTCATCCTTGATACGGTTAGCGGATTCCGCTTGAGATCTGGCACTCTGTTCAGCTTCGTAGAGATGGGCACGAGCGATCGCTTGTGCACACTGCTGCCCCAAAGCAAGCATAAATGTCCGGTCTTGTTCATAAAACTTCTGGGCATCTGTAAAACTCAAGCCCATTGCCCCAATGACGCGTCCTTCAACTGTCAAGGGGATACCAGCAAAGGAGCAACTTCTTGTAATTGCTGGGAGGTCAGCCAGATTGGGATAATGCGTAACAAAAGCTTCAACACTCTCCAGAAAAATCGGTTCTCCCCTCCACACCGTGTCTGCCAACGGTGTCGCTGTCGTTCCCACAGAGCATTCCCAGTCATCGAATAGCCCTTCAGGATAGCCAACCGTCCCTGCCAGTTTGAGAGAGTTTCCCGACTCAGCAAGCAGGACAACCGAGCCTGCCATTGCTCCTAAAGCAGCAATCCCTTGATTGACAACAACTTCAGCTACCTGAGTTGGTGTGAGGGCTTCCGAGAAAGCCGCCGTGATGGCTTGGAGACGTGCTGTGCGACGGGCGGCAAGTTCCGCACTCTGGCGTGAGGTTGTGGCAGCTTTTCGAGCCGCTTCGCTAACGTGATAAAGCCTTGCATTATCGATCGCTAAGGCAGCACGACGGGCTAAATCTTCAACGATAGCTAAGTCAGAAGTGCCGTAGCGGCGACCGGCTTGGGCGGTAACTAAGGTGATTGCACCGAGTATCCGTTTGCGTGCGACGAGCGGTACAATCACCGCTGACTTCAGCCCCAGTCCATCAACAAGCTGCAAATGTTCAGCTTCGGGAATCGTCGCCACTAGCAGGGCGTCAGGAATGTCAGGGATAACTTCAGCTTGACCCGTTCTTAATACCTTAGCGATCGGGTTGGAGCTGTTAGGGTCAAGGTAATATTGCTGAAGTTGGTGTGCGGCTGCACTTTGGGCCGCTTCGCTAACGGCTGGGGATGGGTGAGCAGATGCGATCGCCATCCGTTGAATCGACCCATCGTCTTGCAGAATTTCCACGGAACACAAATCAGCCAAACGAGATACTGGGATTTGCGCCACGCGTTGGAGTGTCGCTTCATAGTCTAGGGAAGCGGAAAGGATACTGCTCGTTTCAGCTAGAAAATGTAGCGTTTCCTCTGCCTGTTTGCGCTCACTAATATCACGTTGATTTCCCCAAGCTCTGACTATAAAACCATTTTCAATAATTCCTACTAAGTTATTGGAGAAATACTTAGGATTACCAAATCGATCTACCTCATAAGATTCGGCATCGCTCAGTCGATAGTGAGAACGGATAAAAGCACGTAGATATTCTTCATTATGAGGGTCAGAGCGAACCAGAAAGTCTGTTAGTCTAGCTCCAACAAGCTCTTCCGGTCGCTCAAAGCCGTACATCGAAGCCATGAATTTGTTGCACTCGGCTAGATAGCCATACTCGTAAAAATGCTGAATCTGATCATCTTCTGGAATCTCAATGACCAGAGGCTTTTCCAGTTCAAAACGCCAAATTCCTTCAGCACTCTGCTCAATAAAAGCGCGGTAGCGTTCTTCACTGCGGCGTAGTGCTTCTTCTGCTAACTTGCGCTCAGAAATATTAATCGCTGCACAGGTGACTCCAACGATAGAATCTGCCGCATCCCATTGTGGCTCTACTGTAATGTCGTAATACCAATCCCGCCCCTGTTGAGTGATTTTTACCTCTTCACGCACCCCAACACCCGTTTCTAATACCTGGCGTTTGATGCGGGTCAAAACCAGGGCATCATCGAGTGGCATCAAGTCTTCATCACGTTTGCCCAGCACCTCATCAACTTGATGATCGAAGGCGGGGTTGTAAATCCACGTATATCGCAGCTCTTGGTCTTGGTTAAATAGGGTAATCGGCGAGTTCTTGATGGCAATCCGGAGTCGCTCCTCAGCGACACGCAGCGCCTGTTCCACTCGCTTACTCTCCGTAATATCTGCCACCATCAGGCCGAGTCCGACTGTCTGCCCGTTTTCACCCCTCACTGGGTAGTAATTAGCTAACCAACAGCCCAGTCGTCCTGGTTGTCCTGGAGGCTCACCCCAAAATTCCACATTCAGCTGGGGTTCACCTGTATCCAAAACTTGTTGAAGTTGTCGCTCAAATAGCACTGCCATTTCTGGCAAGAGTTCCGGGAACCGCTGACCTAAATGCTGTTCCACGGATAAGCCATTGATGTCAGCTAGCACTTGGTTAATGCGGATATACCGGAGTTCTTTGTCGAAAAAGCAGACGCCGACTGGGGTTGCAGCTAGCAGCGCATCGATTAAAGCCAACGACTCAGCTTGTTGCTGCAATGCTCGCTGTGTTTGTTGATACAGCCTTGCATTATCGACGGCAAGCGCAATTCGTTTAGCCAGGTCTTCAGCGAATGCTTGGTCATCTAGTTCATAACGTCGTCCTGACTCAGCAGTTGCCAGGGTGAGTGCGCCTAGTACCTGTCCACGAGTGATGAGCGGGACACATAAGTTGGACTTTAAGCCTAACTGATGCAGCATCTCCAGATGTTCAGCATCCTGGGCAACGGTTACGAGTAAGTCATCAGAAATCTCAGAAATTAGCTCAGATTTCCTCGTTTGTATGACTTTAGGATAGCCCCATGAGTTATCCGCCTGCTCCGGATAACGGTCATGCATCGACTGCATGAGCTGCTGTTTTTCTGGGTCAGGATGAACCATTGCTAGCCGACGGAGTGATGCATCCGGCTCGACTAGATCGAGAACGCACCAGTCAGCGAGGTAAGGCACGGCTAGACGAGCAACATTTGCCAGAGTTATCTCATAGTCCAGCGAGGCGGCAAGTAAGGTACTGGCTTGAGCAAGGAAACTCAAACGCTGCTGCGTCGCTTCCGCCTCCGCCCGTGCCGCCTGCTCACGAATGAGTTGGGCGCGGTCTTCCTCCGCTTGTTTAACGAGAGTGATATCTCGATTAATCCCAACCAAAAACAAGGGATTCCCAGCTTTGTCGTAAACTGTTTTAGCCGTCGTTTCGATTGGGACTTCTGACCCATCTTTTCTCAAACAAGCAATCTCTCCGCAAAAGGTTCCCGTCTCCTGAATTGCTTGAATGATCTGAGGAGTCATTCTTTCTTTGATGTCTTTTCGGTGCAGAAAATTAACTGGCTTACCAATCGCTTCAGAGGCAGTGTAGCCAAAAATTTGTTCGGCTTTTCCCATCCATCTGACGATGTTTCCTTCCAAATCAGTCAGCAGAATTGCATCAGGTAGTTGTTGCAGTGCTGCGTCGGAAACTAGTAGTGCCTCTTGCGCCTGCTTGGAGAGAGTAATGTCCTGGGTGACTTTTGAGAAGCCTCGCAGATTTCCGTCATTATCTCTTAATGCCGTAATCACAACACTCGCCCAGAACAATGAGCCGTCTTTCCGTCGCCGCCAACCCTCATCTTCAGCGCGACCTTCTGTTGCCGCAATTTGCAGTAGTTGGTCGCTTTTTTTGCGATCGCTCTCTTGATGACAATATAAGCAAGAGATATGTTGCCCAATAATCTCTTCGGCTCGATAACCTTTAATACGTTCTGCTCCAGCGTTCCAACTCACAATCCGTCCATCTGGAGCCAGCATAAAGATGGCGTAATCTTTTACACCGTCTACCAATAAGCGAAACCGTTCTTCACTTTCTCTTAAAGCGGCTTCTGCTGCTTTTCGCTCAGTGACATCACGAATAACGGCAAGATAGCCGTTAGCCTGTCCGCTCAAATCCTTGAGTAGGCTTACAGATGCGTCAATCCATCTTTCTTCGCCACTTCTCAGGATATGGATAACTTCTCCTGACCAGTAGCCTGTTGTGGATAAAACCGCCCAAGTCGCCTGTTCTTCCTCTGCGGTAAACCAGCGATGTTGGTAAATCTCTGCTCTAGGGCGACCAATCGCTTCCGCTGCTTTAACGCCGTACAGCTGTTCGGCTTTAGAGTTCCAGTAAATAATACGGTAATCGTTATCAACCGCTAAAATGACATCACTCACCTGAGATAAAACATTCGCTTGGAACTGAAGATACTTTTCCGCTATCTGGCGTGATTCAATTTCAGATTGCAAGGCTTCGTTCATTCTTGCGAGTTGGGCCGTTCGCTCTTCAACCCGTCGTTCCAAATGATCGTGAGCTTCTTTTAAAGCGGCTGCACTGTGTGCCGCTTCAGTAACTGCTTGGTGGCGCTGGGTGATGTCATTAACAAGGGCAACAAATCCTCTGACTTCTCCTTGTTTGCCAAAATCGGGAACGTAAGTAGCCTGAATGTAACGAGTATCGCCATCTTTATAGGGCATACTTCCTTCAAAGCTGACAGATTCTCCTGCCAACACCGCTTCCAGCCGAGGCTGAATCGTTTGATAAGCCGACTCACCGATAACTGAAACTATGTGCTTTCCCGCGAGGTCTGTTGCGGAGACTCCGAACCAATCTTCGTATGCCTGATTATTGAAGCAATAGTGCAAAGAGGCATCAACGTAAGCAATTGGGGTGGGTAGAGCATCTGTAATCAGACGCAGTTGTGCTTGACTTTCCCGCAGCACCTGTTCGGTAAGCCGTCGCTTTTCAACGAGCCAATTGCATAGGAGTGCCACCAATCCAAACACGCCCAGACGCAGTAGGTCGTCTACATGAATATTCAAGGCAAAGATCGGTGGAATAAAAAAGTAATTAATCGCTAAGGTAGATAAGGACGCTGCTAACAACCCCGCTCTCAGCCCACCCCAGAAAACGCTCATCATCACAGCCAGAAAAAATAAGGGTGTCGGCGTGGACTGAAGTAACGCTCCCGACAACCATGTCAGCAGCAGTGCGATTCCTACGGAAAGCTGCGCTAACACAACAGCGAGAACAGTTGCACTGTAGCGCTTTAGGGGAGGGTAGTTCTCTACAAGCATTTTTGAGTGTGGATAACCCTCAAAAGTGAGGATGGGGTGAGGAACTCAAAAAAAGTAACTCAACATATAGGACTTACGCACTATTATGCTACTCCCAGCCCTTAACCTGCCTTGGTAAGGGCTGGGAGTAAGATATCGCTAGGACTTACGCAAAGCCTCTATTTTAGGGTGTGTTAGCGTAGCGTAACGCACCATGACCGCTATAGATGGTGTAGCTGCGTAAGTCCTGATAGCGATTCTCAGTTGCATGGACTACACGGTAGGGGCACGATATATCGTGCCCCTGCGAATAACTGTGCTGCACTCAATTGAGAACTGCTATAAATCCAACTCCCTTCAGATTTGGGGAGTTGGGGGGCAATGCATAAATCCTGACAAGATTCTCTCCCTCCAAATCGCGTGGACTGCCGCAGCGTCCCTGAAAGGAAGCTACAACAGTCCACGACAGCCTCGGTTCGTTAGTCAACAGTAGCTGAGTCTGTGTCTGCGGTTGATTGTTCCGTGTTGGGTAACTCTAAGCAATAACCTGCCCCGTACACCGTCTTTATATATTTAGGATGGCGCGGGTCAGGCTCTAGCTTCGTTCTCAGATGGCGAATATGCACCCGGATGGTTTCGATGTCATCATCTGGGTCATAGCCCCAGACTTCCTTGAGGATTTCGCTGGGAGACACCGTTTGACCATGACGCTGAAGTAAGCAGTGCAGTAGCTCAAACTCCAGGTGTGTCAGTTTAACTGTCTCATCAAACCAAATCGCCTCAAACCTCTCTGGAACGAGCGTTAAAGGTCCATAGTTAAGGATTTCGGCGTGCCTCCCTCCTGGAGGAATGGAGCCTGTGCGTCGCAACAATGCTCGCACCCGTGCCAGCATTTCTTCGAGTTCAAAAGGCTTGGTCAAGTAATCGTCGGCACCGGCATTAAAGCCTTCCACCTTATGTTGCGTTTCACCAAGGGCAGTCAACATCAGTACTGGGATATCGGCAGTGCGCTCATCCCGACGTAGTCGCTGGCAGACAGTGAAGCCATCCACTTTGGGAAGCATCAAGTCGAGCATGATCAGGTCTGGCTGTAGTTGCAGGGCCAGGGCCTGGCCCTTGATGCCATCCGCGGCTTGATTAACTTCGTAACCAGCCATCTCCAGATTGATGGAGACTAATTCTGAAATTGCAGAGTCATCGTCAATGACGAGTATCCGGGGCATCACTAAGGAGTTTGAGTTGAGCTGAGTGGGTTTGTTAAAGTTCGATAAGAACTGTTAGAGGAAAATAATAATACTTTACCGATTATAATGGCTGATTCTAAATTATTTATGAAGAAAATGCGGTTGTACTGAAGTTTCTGCGGTACTAGTTGACGTTTGCAGGCATTTCAGCCCTGAGAATGTCGATGTGATGTTAGCAAAAACCCCGGAAACTCCCGCGAACCTTACGAGACAGCACGGCGAACAGTCACTTCTGATATGGCAATCCTAAGTGATTCGTCCATGAGAGTATTTGGACAGTTCCTCTCCCTTGTCCCCCTTGTCCAAGAAGCCAAACTTTCACAACTCAAATAGGGTTGCTATAGTTATTTCCCCTTATGCCCCATCCTGTCTATACTCCGCCTCGGTTGCTGAGAAATGGTCTATCAATGACTCTCTACACTGCTTTAAGGGCAGCGCGTATTTGGGAAAAGACCACTACTGACCCGGAACCGTTTTACCAAGAGAAAATCTTTATCGGTGCTCAGGGAGTGCCAATTTTTGGTCTTGTTGCCATCCCAGAGAACCCCCGAAGCACAATTATTGGCACCTATGGTATTACAGGCGATTTGGATAACCAATGGTTTTTGAGGCTGCTGGGACGCAAGGCGTTTGCCCAAGGCTATGCAGTGGTTCTCTTCGACTGGCGTGCTCACGGTAAAACAGCTAAGTTGTCTCCAACGTTGACTTCTGATGGCTTGTACGAGGGAGAAGATTTTGTCCGTATTGCTGCTGAAGCTAAGGTAATGGGTTGTCCAGCACCATTCTGGTTTGCAGGGTTCTCTTTGGGAGGACAACTGGCACTATGGGCTGTAAAAGCAGCACAGACGATAGCGACATGGGGGCAGGATTTAGGGCTTGTTGAGTCAGAAATTGGTGGAGGGGCGGTGATTTGTCCCAGTCTGGATTCCAATCGTTCTCTGTCCTATCTGCTCAAAGATCAATGGGGCAGACGTTTGGAAAACGCGATCGCTCGCCAACTGAAAATACTAGCATGGCGGATTCATGAAGCTCACCCGCAGGCAATAAACCCAGACGCTATTGAGCGAGCTAACAGTATATGGGGTTTCGATCACGAACTGGTAATTGAGCGATTGGGCTTCTCATCTGTGGAAGAGTACTATGACGCTTCCAGTGGTCTTTACCTATTACCCCAACTCAAAAAACCGACTCTAATTCTATACGCTGCTGACGACCCGATGTTTGACCCAACTATCGTGCCTGACTTGCAAGCTGCTTGTGCAGATAATCCCGCTATCGACTTGGTGCTAACCACTTACGGGGGTCATGTCGGCTATATCAGTAGCCAAGCTAGTCAGCGTCAAGCTAAAGACCCTGATTGCTGGTGGGCATGGAATCGAGTTTTAGATTGGTACAATCACCAAATGAGCAGTGAGTCTTGAGAAGATTTTTAATTTCCGATTCAGACCTTGGATAAAGGAGAATTTATGACTCAAGAACTAATAGACCTAAGAGCCAGTATTCTAGAAGGTCGTTATGCAGACGCTTTGGCAATGATCGATGAACTAGAGGGGATGAGTAAACAAGCCATTCTGCGTAATATAGAATCCTTTCTAGTTAGGCTGATTATTCACTTAATTAAAAACAAAATTGAGCGGCGTTTAACCAATTCATGGGTAGCTTCAATTTCCGATTCTAGCCGAGAATGAATTTTCAGATAGCCTTTCCTGCTCAATCTAAAATCAGATGACTTCTTGCAAAAAGTTAATTGAAGTCGCTTTGCCGTTGGAGGTGATTAAGAAACTTTTTGTTTCTTTTGCCCCGAATTTAGCTGATTCTGC